>JAUZEM010000513.1 GCA_030839005.1 Actinomycetota bacterium
TTCCTGCCCACGCGCGTCGGCCTCGGCTCCGACGTGATGCGCTTCAGCCCGTCGCTGCGCACGATCCGGTCGCCCTACGACGACGGCGAAGAGCTCGTGGCGATGCCCGCCTTGCACCTCGACGTCGCGCTGATCCACATGCACCGCGGCGACCGCGGCGGCACCGGTCAGTACTTGAACGTCGACCCCTACTTCGACGACCTCATGTGCATGGCCGCGACGCGCCGGTTCATGAGCGTCGAGCGCATCGTCGACACCGCCGAGTTCCTCGAAGCCGGACCGGTGCAGTCGATCCGCATCAACCGCCTGATGACCGACGGCGTCGTCGAGACACCTCGCGGCGCGCATTTCACCGAATGCGTTCCCGACTACCCGCGCGACGAAGCATTCCAGCGCGCGTATACGGCGTCGGCGAAGTCGGACGAGGCATGGGACGAGTTCCGCGCCCGTTACATCGACGTCGAAGAAGCCGACTACCAGCGCGCGGTGCAGGGATGAGGGACGGACCGCCGACCCGGGCCGAGGTGTGCGCAGCCGCGATCGCCGACTGCTTCGCACACGACGGCGAGATACTCGCCAACCCGATCGGCACGCTCCCGGTGATCGGCGGGCGTCTCGCCAAAGCGACGGTCGCGCCCGAGCTCGTCATGACCGACGGCGAGGCGCTGCTCGTCGAGAACATCGTGCCGATCGGCGTCGAGCAGCCGGAGAAGGTCGTCGCGGGTTGGAACCCGTACCGCACGATGTTCGACGTCGTGTGGTCGGGACGGCGGCACGTGATGATGGGCGCGAGCCAGATCGACAAGTGGGGCAATCAGAATTTCGCGTTCATCGGTGCGCACAACGCGCCGCGCACGCAGTTGCTCGGCATGCGGGGCGCGCCCGGCAATACGATCAACGACACGACGTCCTACTGGATCCCCACGCACACGTCACGGGTCTTCGTGCCGACCGTCGACGTCGTCAGCGGCGTCGGCTACGACCGGGCGCGCGATCTCGGGCCCGTCGCCGGTCGGTTCCATCACCTCGGCCACGTCGTCACCAATCTCTGCGTGCTCGACTTCGAGACCCCCGAGCACCGCATGCGGCTGCGTTCGCTGCATCCCGGCGTATCGATCGGCGAGGTCGAGGCGGCGACGGGATTCGAGCTCGCGATCGAACCCGCGGTGCCGACCTCGCGCCTGCCGACCGATGACGAGCTGCGCTGGATACGGGAGGTCATCGACCCCAACGGCCTCGGCGAGGAAGAAGTCCCGAACCCGTGACGGGTCCCGGCGCGCTGCGCACGCCGATCTGCGACCTCTTTCGCGTCGACGTACCGATCGTGCAGACCGGGATGGGATGGGTCGCCGGACCTCGCCTCGTCAGCGCGACGGCGGAGGCGGGCGCGCTCGGAATACTCGCGTCGGCGACCATGACTTACGAGCAGCTGGCCTCCGCGATCCGCGAAGTGAAGACGCGCACCGACCGCCCGTTCGGCGTGAATCTGCGCGCCGACGCCGAAGACGCCGCCCGGCGCGTCGAGTTGCTGGTGCGCGAGCAGGTGCAGGTTGCGTCGTTCGCGCTCGCGCCCGACGAGCGACAGATCAAGACGTTGAAGGACGCGGGCGTGCGCGTAGTGCCGTCGATCGGTGCGCGCCGGCACGCGGAGAAAGTCGCGGCCTGGGGCGTCGATGCCGTGATCGTCCAAGGCGGCGAGGGTGGCGGCCATACGGGCGCAATCGCGACCACGCTCCTCCTGCCGCAGGTCGTCGACGCGGTCAATGTCCCGGTGATCGCCGCCGGCGGATTCTTCGACGGTCGCGGGCTCGTCGCTGCGCTCGCGTACGGCGCAGCCGGCATCGCGATGGGAACTCGCTTCCTCCTCAGCCGCGAGAGCACCGTGCCGGATTCGGTGAAGCGCTATTACCTCGAGCGGACAGTGGCCGACACCGTCGTGACCACGCGCATCGACGGCGTACCCCACCGCGTGCTCCGTACCGAGTTCGTCGACACGTTGGAGAGGGCGAATTCCGTCAGCTCCTACACACGAGCGGTGCGTAACGCCTTCGCGTTCAAGAAGCTGTCCGGGGCGACGTGGCCCGGCATGTTGCGCGAGGGGCTCGCGATGAAACGCGAAGGCGACATGAAGTGGTCGCAGGTCATCTTGGCCGCGAACACGCCGATGCTGTTGCGCGCCGGGCTGGTCGAGGGCCGCCTCGACGCGGGCGTGCTCTCGAGTGGACAGGTCGCGGGTGTGATCGACGACATCCCGAGCGTCGCGGAGTTGATCGCGCGCATCACAAGCGAGGCGGAGCAGACATTGAAGCATCTCGGAGAGCTGACGTGAGCAAGACGCGGGTTCCCGCCGTCGAGAACTGGTTCACGACCGACGAGTCGGCGCCGGCCCTGTTGGGCACGCGCGGCGTCGAGTCGGGCTCCTACTTCTGGCCCACCGCCGTCGCGGTTTCGGGGAACCCCGACGCGCCGGGCGAGGAACGCCTGCCGGTGGAGCTGTCGCGCACCGGGACGCTGTGGTCGTGGACGACGAACCACTACGCACCCCCGGAGCCGTACGTCGCACCCGACCCGTTCCTGCCGTACACCGTGTGCGCGGTCGAGCTCGGGCGCGAGCAAATGGTCGTGCTCGGCCAGCTCGCGACCGGCGCCGACCCGGCCCGGCTCGAGGTGGGAATGGAGATGGAGCTCGTGCTCGGCCCCCTCTACGAAGACGACGAGCACGAGTATGTGGTCTGGCAATGGGCACCGTTGAGGAGCACGCCGTGAGCGGACACGACATCGCGATCATCGGCGCCGGGATGCACCCGTGGGGCAAGTGGGGCCGCAACTTTGTGGAGTACGGCGTCGTCGCGGCCGAGGCCGCGCTTGCAGACGCCGGCGTCGCGTGGTCCGACATCCAGTTCGTCTCCGGCGCCGACACGATGCGCAACGGCTACCCCGGCTACGTCGCGGGCGCGACGTTCGCGCAGGCGCTCGGCTGGAACGGCGCGCAGGTCGCGTCGTCGTACGCGGCGTGCGCGTCGGGCGTCACCGCGCTCGCGACCGCACGGGCCCAGATCCTCGCCGGGTTCTGTGACGTTGCGCTAGTGGTAGGCGCCGACACCACACCGAAAGGCTTCCTGGCGCCCAACAAAGGGGAGCGGGGCGACGATCCCGACTGGCTGCGCTTCCGTCTGCTCGGCGCGACGAACCCGACCTTCTTCGGCTTGTACGCGCGGCGCCGGATGGAGCTGTTCGGCGCGACCCGCGACGACTTCGCGCGCGTGAAGGTCAAGAACGCGAGGCACGGCCTCGCCAACCCCTACGCGCGCTACAAGAAGGAGGTCTCGGTCGACGACGTCCTCGACGCGCCGATCGTCTCCGATCCGCTCGGTCTGCTCGATATCTGCGCCACGAGCGACGGCGCGGCCGCGCTCGTCGTCTCCTCGCTCGAATACGCGCGCAGCCACGGCTCCGCTGACGCCGTGCGCGTGCGCGGGATCTCGACGGTCACGCCGAGCTACCCCCAGACGACGATCGAGCTCCCGAACTTCGCGACCGACAGCGCGGCCGGCACAGTTTCCAAGCCGCGACACGGATTCAAGGAGTCGATCGCCGTACGCGCGTACGAGGAGGCCGGTCTCGGTCCCGACGACCTCGATTGTGCGGAGGTCTACGACCTCTCGACCGCGATGGAGCTCGACTGGTACGAGCAGATCGGGCTCTGCGCGCCCGGCGAAGCCGAGAAGCTGCTGCGCGACGGCACGACGACGCTCGGCGGCCGCGTCCCGGTCAACCCGAGTGGTGGTCTCGCGTGCTTCGGCGAAGCCGTTCCCGCGCAAGCGATCGCCCAAGTGTGCGAGCTGACGTGGCAGCTACGCGGCGGCGCGGGTGGTCGCCAGGTCGAGGGCGCCCGCGTCGGCCTGTCGATCAACCAAGGCCTCTTCGGCCACGGCTCCGCAGTCATCGTGAGCCGCTGAGCTCCGAACCTTTTGGAGGGGTGTCATGCGTCGAGTGGCGATTGTTGTTGTGGGTGTCGTCCTTCTCGCGGGCTGCAATGTGCGCCTGAGCACCGACCCCTTCACCAACACCACGAGCCAGCACCGCACCCAGGTCGAACCGGACACCTTTTCGTTCGGATCGACCATCGTGTCGGCGTTCCAGTCCGGTCGTTTCTTCGACGGCGGCGCGTCGGATATCGGGTGGGCGACCTCCACGGACGGAGGCAGCAATTGGACGCACGGCTTCCTGCCCGGGATCACCAAGTATCAAGGCGCCGGTCCCTACGACCGCGCCAGCGATCCGTCGGTCGCCCATGACCGCCGCCACAACGTGTGGCTCATCTCCTCGCTGGCGCTCCTGGAGTCGCCCGATCCGGCCGGCCTGGTGGTGAGCCGATCGTCCGACGGACTCACGTGGGGGAAGCCGGCCGTCGTCGCCAGAGGGACGGGCTTGGACAAGAATTGGTCGGTGTGTGACAACGCGCCCGGGAGCGCGTTCTACGGCCACTGTTACACCGAATATGACGACGCCAACACCGGCGACCAAATGCACCTGTCGACGTCCACCGACGGCGGGCTCACTTGGGCGCCGTCCACCGTGCCGACGGCGCGCGGCCTCGGCGGTCAACCGCTGGTGCAGCCGAACGGCACGGTCATCGTGCCGTACTTCACCCTGACGGGGACCCTCGCTGCGCTCCGCTCGACGAACGGTGGCACGAGCTACAGCGGCCCCTTCACCATCGCGTCCCGGACCTCACACACTGTCGCCGGTGGTCTCCGCGCGCTGTCGTTGCCCTCTGCGGAGATCGACGCGTCCGGCAAGGTGTTCGTGGCGTGGGCCGATTGCCGATTCCGAACGGGGTGCCCCAACGCCCCCAACGACATCGTGATGAAGACCTCGCTCGACGGAACCACGTGGTCAACCGTCAGGCGCGTGCCGATCGATGCGACGAATAGCACCGTCGATCACTTCATTCCCGGCCTCGGCGTCGACAGCACGACATCGGGAAGCTCCGCGCACCTGGCTCTCGCGTACTACTACTACCCGAATGCGAACTGCACGAGCGCAACCTGTCAACTCGACGTCGGCGTGGTCAGCTCCACCAACGGGGGAATCAGTTGGAGCGCCCCCCGACAGCTCGGGGGTGCGATGTCGCTGAGCTGGCTCGCGAAAACGAGCCAAGGCTCCATGGTCGGCGACTACATCTCGACATCGTTCTCGAACGGCAAGGCGTTCCCCGTCTTCGTCCTTGCCAACGCGCCGAGTAACGGCGTCCTCGACGAGGCCACCTACACCGTCGCGGGCGGGCTGACCGTTTCCGGCGGCAACGCAGGCTCACACACCGATCGCGCCCTCACTCCACCCGTCGAGCAGTCGGCGACACCATCCGTGACGCGCAACTGAGCGCCGGCCGTCGATCACTCGAGTTCGATGCGGCGGGCCACGGAGGAGGTGCGCACGGCGGGCTTACCGGGAACGGGGCTGTCGGGGGCGAGCACGATCAGACCACTGAGCATCTCGAGGAGTTCATTCGTTCGTTGCTGTTCGGCAATCAGCCGGTCCAGGCGGTCGTTCGTTTCGCGCAGGCTGTTCGCGAGTTGGCGAGCGATTCCTTCCTCCGTAAGGACCTTGCCCATGGTCGCGACAATACGGCGCCGGGTTCCGGCTTCGCGCCGATGCCCACCTGAGTTACACGAGTGGCCGGTGGGGCTGCAGTGGGTCACGGCACGTGAGAGCGCGGACGCGGTTTGCGCAGCGTGACCTCGCTGGGTCTACGGCACTTTCACGTTCCGCGTGGCGTCAGCCCCGCGGCGACGTAGATCGCGTCGAGCACGCGCATGTTGGCGATCGAGTCGGCGGGCGCAGTCAGTGTCGTCTCACCGTGCAGCACCGCCGCGCAGAACGCCTCGAGTTGGTACTCGTAGGTCGGCCGGCGCGAGAACCGCTCGGTGCGAGCGTCGTTACCGCTCTTCACGCGCATGCGGTGCCACAGTTGTGGCGAGGTCGGGTTGATCACGTGCAACTCGCCCCGGTCGCCGATCACCCGTGCGTACGTCTGGATGAACCATCTCGACCACATCGAACACGTGATGCGTCCCGTATGGCCGCTCGGGAACGTCAACTCCGCGCGCATCGCCCGATCGACGTCGGGGGTGTGCAACTTGGCGTGGGCCGAGCGGACGTCGGGCTCCTCGCATCCGAGCAGGCGTGCCATGTGCACCGTATAGGTGCCCACATCCATGGTCGCACCGCCCGCGAGATCGTATTGATAGCGGATGTCGGAGAACTTCGGGAACGGGAAGCACAGCGCGGTCTCGACCCGCCGGAGGACGCCCAACTCGTCACTCTCGACGATCTCGCGCATGCGCTTCGCGAGCGGGTGATACCGGTAGTGGAAGGCCTCCATCACGACGAGGCCGGTGCGCGCCGCGACCGCGGCGACCTCTTCGGCCTCCTTCGCGTTCGCGGTGAAGGGCTTCTCGCACAGCACGTGCTTGCCCGCCTCCAACGCGGCGATCGTCCACTCCGCGTGCAGCCCATTGGGGAGGGGGTTGTATATCGCGTCGAGCTCGGGATCGGAGACGAGCGCCGCGTAGGAGTCGCGCACCTTCGCGATGCCGTGCTTCGACGCGAACGCGTCGGCGCGGCCGCGATTCCGGGCGGCCACCGCTCGGACCTCAGCTTCAGTGATGTTGCGGGCGGGCTTGATCACAGCCGACGGCGCGATGCGAGCCGCGCCGAGGATTCCGATCCGAACTGGACCCATTCGGTTCACTGTAAGGTCGCCACGCGAACGTCCGCAACGCGCGCTCCCGACTGCAGCCGCGCAACGCCCGGTTCATGTTGATGAGAAGGAGCAGCAAAGAACGGCGGCGATCCCGGATGGAATCGCCGCCGCCTCTTGCGTTACGTCGTCACTAGCAGGCGGTGCCCGTCGTTGGGCCGGGCGCCGTGTAGTCGCGGCAGAAGATGACCGCATTTCCACTGCCCTGTGTGATCGTGAGGTGCGCCCCGGTAACGGTCACAACCGGCTTCGTGAGCGTCCACTGGGTGCTCCCGCCTCCCCCACATCCGACGGTCTTCGTCGACGGAGGCGGGTTCGGGGCCGTCGCCGTTGCAGTCATATCCGTGATCGTGCCGCGGCCATTGTGGTCGCTGTTGCCGAGGCCGACGTCCGTCGTTCCCGGCTGCGCCGGCACGGGATTCTGGCCGGGGGCCTCATGACCTTGCGGGTTCGCGCACGTATACGTAACCGTTCCCGTGGCTGTCAGGTGAGCGATCGCGGGCACGTTCCCCAGCCCACTGAAGTTGCCACCGGTCAGAGTCACCGATGCTCCACTAAAGGTC
>JAUZEM010000547.1 GCA_030839005.1 Actinomycetota bacterium
TCGACGACGTGTACGACGGTGTCGTGCACATCGAGAGTGTCCTCCGACCGCTGCCGTAAGCCATTTGAGAGAGCGGGTGACCGGGATCGAACCGGCATGGCCAGCTTGGAAGGTCGGGCGCTGCGCTGCCCGACCTTCAACGTACAGACGTTGGTGCAGGTCAACACGCATGTCGGTGTACCGCTCGATACCGCTCGCGACCGTTGTTTTCCGGTCGTTAGGGCACGGGGAGGGCACGAGGCTCGGCACGCGCCGTCACGTCAACACGACAACACCGACGAGTCCGAGGAAGAGGAGCAGCGCGCCGAGGACGATGCAAAGGATCCGCGCGGCATTCAAATATGAACGTTCTGAAACGCCAACGAGATTGGGAAGCCTTCTGGAGAGCCGATACTGCGCGGCTATCGCGGGGCCCACGAGTCTCACGAATACCCGCCTCTTCACGGACAGTCCGAGGAAGAGACAACCGCTGAGAAGCGACAACAGCGTCGCAATCACCGAATCACTCCCTGCGGATCAGCCCTGCGCGCGCCACGAGTTGTCTCGTGCGTTCGGCCGAAGCTACCCGACCGCGGCGTACCACACCGACGCCTCTGCCGGTTGCGCATAGCGCAATCGGCAAGTCTGTGGCGATCTTGACGGCGGCTTCGCGGGGGAGCCGTGCATCGTGATGCAACGTGTGTGAACTCGGGTTGACGCGAGGTTTCTGGTCGCGTTTTCGGGAGTCGACGCGCTTATCGAAGCTATGGACGAACTCTCGACGTTGTTGGACATCGGTGCGATGGCGCAACGTCTGTGCGTCACAGAGCGACACGTGCGACGGCTCGTTGCGGAGCGCCGGATTCCGTACGTCAAGGTCGGTCGCTTCGTACGCTTCGATCCGGTCGATATCGATGACTGGATAAGCGCGGGCTCGCGTACCGCCGCGTTCGCTGACACACCCTCTGCGTATGATCGACACGGAGCCCGGCGCGGCGCGATCGCGCGCTGCCGGCTCCGGATCGCGCCGCTGAGGCGCCTCGTCACGTCGACCGGCAGGGGAGTCGAACGATGAGCAGGCGCCGCACGTTCGGCTCCATTCGTATGTTGTCGTCCGGCCGTTACCAAGCGCGCTACACGTCGCCCGACGGTGCTCGTCACCGTGGGCCCCGGAGTTTCGCGACCAAGGCCGAAGCGAGTCAGTGGCTCGCGAAGATCGAGACCGAGTTCGCACGAGGCACCTGGACCGATCCCGGCGCCGGTCGCGTCTCATTGGACGGATACGCGCGCAGCTGGGTCGAGACCCGCACCAACCTGCGTCCGCGCACCGTCGACCTGTACGAGTCGCTGCTCGAGCACCATATCGTCCCCGCGCTTGGTGACCACGAGATCGGCACCCTCACTGCCGGGACCGTTCGCCGCTGGTACGCGCAGCTCGTGCGGAGAAGCGGAGCAGGCTCGCTGACGCCGGCCAAGAGCTACCGGCTCCTGCGCACGATCCTGAACACCGCCGTCGCCGACGGCCTGATCGCAACGAATCCCTGCACGATCGTCGGCGGAGGAATCGAACGCAGCGCCGAGCGCCCGGTCGCGACGCTCGCTCAGGTCTGGGCGTTGGCCGACGCGGTCCCGACGCACTTTCGTTCGCTCGTCCTCACGGCCGCGTTCGGCGGTCTCCGGTTCGGTGAGCTCGCCGGACTGACGCGCGAGTGTGTTGATCTTCCCGCCGGCACGATCACCGTCCGCCGCGCGCTCGTCCAGCGCGACGACGGAACGCTCCAGCTCGGCCCACCCAAGAGCGAGGCCGGCCGCCGCACCTTCACGATTCCCGCTGCGCTCGTACCCGAGCTGTCTCTCCATCTCGACCGGTACGTCGAGCAGAGCGACGACGCGCTGGTTTTCGTCGGCGCGAAGGGCGCGCGTCTGCGCCGGTCGAACTGGTCGGTGCTCTGGAGGAAGGCGACGGAGCAGCTCGGCATTCCCGGTCTGCGGCTCCACGACCTCCGCCATACGTGCAACACCCTCACGGCGGCGACGGGCGCGAGCACGCGCGAGCTGATGCACCGCATGGGCCACGCGTCGCCGCGTGCCGCCCTGCGCTACCAGCACGCGACTCGTGAGCGCGACGTCGTGATCGCGACAGCGCTCGACCAGATCATCCAGGAGGGAACGACGTGAGGCGCCGCATGCGACGAGGCGAGCAGCCACCCGCTGACGCCATCGTCATCATCCGAGCCGACGAGCTCGATCCCGAAGTGCTCGCCGCAAGCGCAAGCGACAACCACACGTTCTACGGCTTCTATGGAATCTCGGTCTTCGCCGACACGCTCGACGTGCGTTGGTTCGACCGAGTCGTGAGGTTCACACATCATCCCTGGGTTGTGCTTTTCACGGCGGGGAGCCTGTACTCGTCGGGGCTCGAGCTGTGGGACACGGGCCAGGCGCCGCACTACGACATCGTGCACGAGGATCTCGACGAGCTCGTCCGTCGTATCCTTGCAACACCGCACCGGGTGTACCCGAATCCGTTCCACCAGGAGGGACCGTGACGAAGCCACCCCGCCTCGACCTGTGGGCCGACTTCAACAACGAGGACGACGACGGCTTTGGTTGGTCGGCGCTCCATCACGCGAGCGATCCTGCGCTCGTGACGCCGGGGGCGCGGGTGATCGCCGGTACCGAGCGGGCCTGGGCGGTCGCCGAAATCCTCGCCGTCGACGACGACGGCATGGTTCACTTTCGTGTGCTCCCGCGGAATGACCCCGACTCTCGGCGCGTACTGGCGGACGCTTCGAATGGCTGACGACGCACGTTCGTTCCGGGCCATCTACGAACACGATCCAGCGGACGACAGGTGGTTCGTGCACGTCGAGGGCTTCGACGGCTGCCACACCTACGGCCGCACCAGGTCCGAGGCCGCCGACCGCATCACGGAGGCGCTCGCCGCCTGGCTGGACAAAGAGCCAAGCGAGTTCACCCTCACGCACGCCTGACGGCCGCGGGGAATCGTATGGATGACGACGCGCGGTTCTCCGGGTGTATCACGGAACGACTCGGCTAGCTGCCGACGCAATCGCGCACACCGGCTTCGATGAACTCGATGGCTGGGCTATCGCCCAGGATGTCGCCTCACGGTTCGATATTGCGGTCGAAGTCCTACGGACAAGCCTTTCGGCTGCTCATCCCATTGAGCGAACCGGCGACCCGTTCATCTGGGTAACGACGAACCGAATCAAGGCAATGCGCTGGGCGAATCGAGCGCCGGAGGCCGAACTCTGGCTTCTCGAAGCCGCGTACGCGCTGCTCTACCCCGAGGATTCCACTCAGGGGATGGGTCTGGCGGAGTCTCTGCC
>JAUZEM010000092.1 GCA_030839005.1 Actinomycetota bacterium
CTTCTGCTACTACCACTACTGGTTCGGCGGGAAACAACTCCTCGAGCGCCCGTTCGCCGACGTGCTCGCGTCGGGCGAGCCCGACTTTCCCTTCTGCCTCTGTTGGGCGAATGAGCCGTGGTCGCGGCGCTGGAACGGGCGCGAGGAGGACGTGCTCCAGGCCCAGACGTACTCGCCCGACGACGACGTGGCGCACATCCGTGCGCTCCTTCCGGCGTTTGCCGACCGCCGCTACCTGACGATCGAGGGCAAGCCGCTGTTCATCGTCTACCAGGCGCGCGATCTCCCCGATCCCGAGGCGACGGTTGCCCGCTGGCGCGCCGAGGCGGCGCGCGCCGGCCTGCCCGGGCTCTACCTCATGACCGTGGAGACGGGCTGGGACGCCGGTTGGGACGCCACCGAGGTCGGCTTCGACGCGAAGGTCTTGTTCCAGCCGCAATTCTCGCTGCTCGCCAAGACACCTCGGCTCCGCGTCGGTGACCTCGACACGTTACAGATCTACGACTACGAGCGGTCGTGGCCGATGCTCGCCGACGCGCCACCGGTTCCCTACTTGCGCTTCGAGACGGTCTTCCCGGGCTGGGACAACTCGGCACGGCGCGGTTCGGACGGCGTCGTAATGCACAACTCGACACCGGAGGCGTACGGCGCGTGGCTGCGCACCGCGGTAGAGCGCGCGATAGCGCGCGCGGGCGAACGCCGTGCCCCCGAACCACTCGTGTTCGTCAACGCCTGGAACGAGTGGGGCGAAGGCGCCTACCTGGAGCCCGACGTCCGGCACGGGCGGGCCTATCTGGAGGCGACCCGCCGCGCGCTCGATACCGTGCGCGTCTCCGCGCCCGCGCCGCCGGGCTCGCCACGCGCGCTCGTTCGCGGAAACAAGTGACCATGACGGCGCGCAACGCCCGACTGCTCGCGTTCTACCTGCCGCAGTTCCATCCGATCCCGGAGAACGACGAGTGGTGGGGACCGGGGTTCACCGAGTGGACGAACGTCGTCCAGGCCACACCCACCTTCCCGGGGCATTACCAGCCTCACCTTCCCGCCGATCTCGGCTTCTACGACCTGCGCCTTCCCGAAGCGCGGAACGCGCAGGCCACGCTGGCTCGGGAGCACGGCATCGAAGGCTTCTGCTACTGGCACTACTGGTTCAACGGGCGGCGACTGCTCGAGCGTCCGTTCGACGAGGTGCTCAGCTCGGCCGAGCCGGACTTCCCGCTCTGCCTCGCGTGGGCCAACGAGAGCTGGTCACGGCGCTGGCTCGGTGACGGCAAGGACCTGCTCCTCGCGCAGGAATACTCGCTTGCTGACGACGTCGAGCACGCCCGTTGGTTGACACGGGCCTTCGCGGACCCGAGGTACGTGCGCGTGGACGGCCGCCCACTCTTCCTCGTGTACCGGCCGCGCGACCTGCCGTCGCCGCGGCGCACGACCGACATCATCCGTCGAGAGGTAACGCGCGCGGGCCTGGCCGAGCCGTTGCTGCTCGGCATCACGTCGTTCGATAACGAGGACTTTCGCGCGGTCGGCTTCGATGGAACCGTCGCGTTCGAGCCGGCGTTCTCCGCGCTGCCCGGAGCGAGCGCCGAGGGCGGGACGCGCTGCGACTACACCGCGGCTCGGCGCGCGATGCGCGCCCGCGCCGCCGACTTCCCGACGTACCCGTGCATCGTGGTCGGCTGGGACAACACGCCGAGACGCGGCGCCGACGCGATCATCCTCACCGACTCGACGCCCGAGCGGTTCGAGGCCGGGCTCCGCGAGCTCGTGGACTCGGTGGCAGACCGTGCGTTCGAGGACCGACTCGTCTTCGTCAACGCGTGGAACGAATGGGCGGAGGGAAATCACCTCGAGCCCGACGCGCGCCACGGCTCGGGCTACCTCGAGGCCGTCGACCGCGTGTCCCGCGGTAGGCCGTCGCCGCCGCGACCGGTGACTGCCGCGCCCGCCGCGCCCGCGCCGGTCTCGGCGGCCCCGCCGTCGATGCGCCGGGAGCCGGCGCCGCTGATCGTCTTCGGAGCGCCGCGGTCGGGAACGACGTATTTGCAGCGGGTGCTGGATCTCCACCCCGCGATCTTCTTGACCCATGAGACCCGCGTGTTCGCGTGGCTCCACGCGGCCGTCAGCGTCCTTCCGGCCAGCGACCAGTTCGTCGTTACCGAGCGCGAGCGGTTCGTGACGCACCTGCGATCCACGCTGCCCGACGTCGTGCGCGACTTCTACGCGCAGTTGAACCCGAGCACGCGGTACTGGGGGGACAAGAACCCCCACTACGCGGATCCGAACAATCGCGGCTGCCTCGCCCTCACGGCGGCGCTGTTCCCGGGGACACGCTTCGTCAACGTCGTGCGCGACGGCCGCGACGTGGTCGCGTCATTGCTGCGCCGCAACCATGAGAACGGCGATCCGTGGGTCGACTTCGAAGCCGCGCACCGAACGTGGCTCCAGCACGTCGACATCGGCCGGAGCTTCGGCGCACGGCAGAGCCCGGAGTCGTATCTCGAGATCCGCTACGAG
>JAUZEM010000143.1 GCA_030839005.1 Actinomycetota bacterium
AGATGAAGCTGATGACGCCGCCGAAGCTGATGCCGCCCCGCCACAGCGCCGCCGCCATCGGCACGTTGCCGATAGAGCACACGAAGCTGATGAACGCGATGAACGGGCCGACGACGACGTTTTCGAGACTGGTCCAAAAGCCATGGCCCTTCAGGAACACGTCGTTCCAGATGTGTGCCGGCACGAGCACGGTGAGAAAGCCCGCCACGAGGTAGCCGATGACGAGCTCTTTGCGCAGCATGTTGATGTCGGCGAAGGTGTAGCTCGCCGAGTCTGCCCATGCGGCTTTCGAACGCAGCTTCCGGCCCCACGGCGTGCGCTCGAGCTCCGCTTGGCGTTCCTCGCTGACGCCGACCATTGACTGGTGGTCGTGACCGCCGACGATGCCGGCCTGCAGCCGCTTACGGGCCTGCACGACGAGCGTACCGCGCAGGACGAAACCGCCGGTCAGCGCGAGCAAGACGATCATGATCGGTCCGCCGACGAACTCCGCGACGGCGAACTGCCAACCCATGAGGACGACCAACACCACGCCGAGCTCGACCACGAGGTTGGTGGAGGCGAACATGAACACCATCGCCGAGACGAAGTCCGCGCCCTTTTGGAACAGTGACTTCGCCATCGCGGTCGCCGCGTATGAGCAACTCGACGACACCATCCCGAACACCGACGCCCGCACGACGGCCTTCGGCCGATGATCACCGAGGACACGTTGCATCTCGTCTTTCGACACGAAGGCCTGCACCGCGCCGGAAAGGGTGAAGCCGAGGATCAACGCCCACAGCGTCTCCCAGAACATGAAGAACGCCTCGCGCAAGCTGTCACCGATCTCGCCGATCGAGATCGCGGCCATCAACTGCACCGTCACGGCGTCTACCGGTCCGTCGTCGTCATGACCGGACCAAACGCGCGACCGCGGCGGATGCTTCGGCGATCTTGTCGTGTGCGGCCTCCGGGCCGCCGTGCGAGATGGCGTCGGCGACGCAGGTACTCAAGTGGCCGTCGAGCAGCTCGAGGGCCACGGCTTGCAACGCCTTCGTCGCGGCCGAGATCTGGGTGAGAACGTCGATGCAATAGGCGTCCTCATCGACCATCCGTTGCAGCCCACGCACCTGTCCCTCGATGCGCCGTAATCGGCCCTGCACCGCGTCCTTGTTGCCGGTATAGCCAGGCATACACCCTCCTCCGATATCCTACCCCCCTAGGGTATCGCGCCGTTGAGGCTGCCACCGCGCCCTTTAGGGAGCTCGGGCGAGCGTGCTTCTTGGGTGTACCGGCTGTGGTTCGGGTGGGCGTGGCGTTTGGGTGAAGTCGAAGTCGGACGTGTGGTCGCCGAGGACCTTGACGTTCTCGCGGACGTCGGGTCGGGGGTCGGGTCGGCCGTCGGTGGCCGGGTCGAGGCGCTGGCCGCCCAGGAAATCGTCTTCGATGAACTTCGTGTACGCGTCGAAACTCAAGGTTTGGTGGTCGATGTAGCCGCGTTTGGCGTAGGGGCTGATGACCAGGCCGGGAACTCGTAGGCCGTATCCGTTCTGGTCGACGGTCGGGGGCACGACGTGGTCGTAGAAGCCGCCCCAGTCGTCCCAGGACAAGAAGATCGCGGTGGAGTTCCAGTCGGGGCCGTTCATGACCGCGTTGATGAGGCTCGTCGTGTAGGCGACGCCGTCGCTGATCAGTTCCGGTGGATGTTCGCTGACGATGCCCGAAGGGACGACCCACGACACTGCCGGCAAACTGCCTTTCTTTGCGGCGGCGTAGAAGTTGGAGACGGACTGGATGTTTCCGCGTTGGTGGTTCGCGTTGACGGTGTCGAAGAACGGCAGCGGGTTCCATTTGCTGGGCGTGCGGGCGTTCTGCTTGACCGGTGCGCACGAGACCGCGGCGTCGTTCTGGCAGTCGGGTTCGGTCCCGGCCACGACGTAGTAACCCCATGAGACATGGTTCTTGTGCAACAGGTAGGTGATGTCGGTCCACGCGTAAACGGGTCCGTCCGCGGGGCGAGTCGGGAGGTGCGTCGGTTTGCCGTTCTTCGGCGTCGGGGTTGGCATGTTGGCGTTGCTGCAACTGCTGGGCTGGTCGTGCTGTGTGCAGTTCGCGGACCATCCCGACACCTGGAACAGGTGCTCCGTCAGGCTCCACGACGCCGTGGGTTCGAACATGTGGTCCTGCAGGACGAAGTCGTGCGCGTACTTCCAGTAGTTCGGGATGTCGCTTTGCGCGTGGTAGCCCATCACGTCGACGGCGCGCCCCGCGCTCCCCGAACAGTTCGGGTCCTGCGGGTCGGCACAGTCGCGTCGCGCCAGCTCCGACTGGTTCACGAACCCGTTCATCTTTCCGCCGTTGATGTCATCGCGAGCGTTCACCGCGCCGTGCGGTCCACCACCGTTCGCGTCGGCATGATCCGGATACGGTCTGACACAGCCTCCATTGGCGGGATCGGGCACACACACCGTGGGCCTGCCATGCGCCATAGGGATACCGTCCGCGCCGGGATAGGTCCCGAAGTAGCTGTCGAACGACCGGTTCTCTTGCATGATCACCACGACATGCTCGATCTTGTGTATTCCCGACAGCGGGACAGCCTGGTGCCCGCCACGCGAAGAGCCACACGCAGCCGCGACCACCAACCCGACGGCCCCGAATCCTGCGAAACACTTCGAGCGCACGCCCGCACCTCCATGTCACCCAGAGCACCCACACCGATCGAGGAGTATCGCGCAGCGCGTTCAAGCGACGCCGAGGGACCGGAGTCAGTGTGAGTGAGCGCGGGTCGCAGTCGCTGACGGCGTCGGTCGTCGCCGGTGGGTTCGTGATGGGAGAGGGCCCGCGCTGGCGCGAAGGTCGGTTCTGGTTCTCGGACATCTTCGACGGCCGCGTCTACAGCGTCGGTCACGACGGTGCGCTCCGCCTCGAGGTGACGATCGACCGTCCTTCGGGGCTGGGTTGGCTGCCCGACGGCAGCCTGCTCATCGCCACGCTGGCCCGGACGGTGAACGGTCGGCTGGCGGGCCCCGCGCGCGTTGTGCGGGTCGACCGAAGCGGCCACCACGCCGTCATCGATGTGACGGAGGAGGGGAACATCGGCTTCAACGACATGGTCGTCGGTCCCGACGGGCGTGCCTACGTCAACGTTTACCGCGGCATCAGCGCCAAGGAAGATGAGATCTGGCTGGTGCGTCCAGACGGATCGCACGTATGCGTCGCCCACGCGCTGGCGCACCCGAACGGCATGGTGATCACACCCGACCGCGCCAGACTGCTGGCGTGCGAGACGCACGCGCACCGAGTGATCGCGTTCTCGATCGATGCCGACGGGATGCTCTCCGGGCCGCGGGTCTTCGCGGACGGGCTGGCGATTGCCGACGGTCTTTGTCTCGACGCGGCGGGCGCGGTGTGGGTCGGCTCCCTCTTCGCCGGGGAGTTCCTCCGGGTGGAGGAGGGCGGCATGATCACGCATCGAGTGGCCGCGCCTCCCGGCCAGTGGGCGTTGGCGCCGATGCTCGGCGGCCCGGAGCGACGGACGCTCTTCATGCTCACCGCCGACACCGACCCCGAGCGCGCGCAAGTGGACGACGCACGAGGGTTCCTCTCCCGCGTCGAAGTCGAGGTTCCCGGCGCCGGCTGGCCATAGGCCAGGGCACGCGGCAGGCCGTGTGCGTACCCGTACGCGTGAGCCGTCCATATCTGGTGTCAATCGGCTCGAGGTCGCGCGACCTTGACGATGTGTCGAGGCCGGGCACATGATGCGCAGGTGGCGGAGTTCAAGCCGGCGAGGCGCCATCGCGTGTTTCTGCCTCAGGCGCTCGGTGCGGATGAGTTCCTACGCGTCACATGGCACGAGTCGGACCGAGTTGTCGTGTTCTCGCACTGGCAAGGCGAGAGGTGCATCGCCGCGACGCCAATCCTGGTCACCGATACCACTGACCTGACAGCACTCCTCGTCGACGCACTCGGCGATGCCGCAAGCAACCCAATCCCTGTAATGACTCCGCGTGCGTGGACGCTTCGCGACAGGTTCCGGGACGCGGTGCAACGAGGATGGCGACATTCGCCCAGAGTGCTCTCCGCGACATGGCCCTGGCGTCGCTCGGCATAAGAACGTCATCGGCGATGCCGCAATCACAGTTGACGTCGAAGCTGATCGTGCGCGAGTCGCCGATTGCCGGATTTCGGCCTTTACGCCGTCGATCGGATCGAGCCGGGCGAAGTGTGCTGCCGCCTTACGGGCC
>JAUZEM010000395.1 GCA_030839005.1 Actinomycetota bacterium
GAGCCGGGAAGACTTCGTTGCTCAAGGTGCTCGCGGGCGCGACGCCGGCCGCGCTGGGAGTCGTGCTCCGGCCCGAGACGGTGGGCTTCCTGCCGCAGGACCCGCCCGCCCGCGGGGTCGGCCTCGACGGCACCGCGCTGTCGCACGTGTTGTCGGGCCGAGGTCTCGATGCGGCTCTCCGACGTCTGGAGGAGCTGCGCACGAGGCTCGACGCCGATCCGTCGGCCCGCAATGTGAAGGCGTACGCCAACGCGGAGGACGCGTTCTCCGCGTCGGGCGGCTACGCGGCCGAGTCGGAGGTGAGGCGGATCGTCGCGGGTCTCGGCCTTCCCCCTGATCGTCTCGATCTTCCGATCCGCGCCCTGTCGGGCGGCGAGCGGCGGCGGGCGGAGCTGGCTCGGATCCTGTTCGCGGGCGGCGACCTCATGCTGCTCGACGAGCCGACGAACCACCTCGACGTCGACGCCAAGGCCTGGCTGATGTCGTTCCTCCGGACGTTCCGCGGGGCGCTGCTCGTCGTCAGTCACGACCTCGCGTTGCTCGACCAGGCGATCACGCGCATCTTGCACCTCGACGAGGGCGAGATCATCGAATACCGGGGCACCTACTCGCAGTACCTCGTCGCGCGGAAGGCGGACGAAGCGCGCCGGGCGAAGATCGCGAGTCGTCAGGAATCGGAGATCCGGCGCCTCAGCTCTCTGGCCGACTCGATGCGCCATCAGACCGAGAAGCGGGCGCGCGTCGCCAAGACGCTCGACCGGCGGGTCGACAAGCTCACTGCCAACCGCATCCAGCTCGGCAAAGCGGATCGCTCGCTGCGCGTGAAGCTGCCCGAGCCGCCGCACGCGGGCCGAGTGGTGCTCGAGGTCGTCGATCTCGCGAAGGCGTTCGGTCCCAAGGTCGTGTTCGAGGACGTCTCGTTCGAGGTCGGGCGTGGTGAACGGCTACTCGTTCTCGGCCTCAACGGCGCGGGCAAGACCACGCTGTTGCGTTCTCTCGTCGGCGAGTTGGACGCGGATCTCGGCGAGGTGCAGCTCGGATACCAGGTGTCGATGGGCTACTACGCCCAGGAGCACGAAGGAATCACCCCGGGACGCCGGGTGATCGAGCACATCCGCGACGCCTCGAGCGAAGGCGAGCAGTACCTCCGGGGCCTGCTCGGCATGTTCGGGCTGCGCGGTGAGCTCGCCTTCCAGGACGCCGGCACGCTCTCGGGAGGGGAGAAGACGAAGCTCGCGCTCGCGATGCTGGTCGCGGGCCGTCACAATCTCCTGCTGCTCGACGAGCCGACGAACAACCTCGACCCGCCCTCGCGCACCGCGATCGGGAACGCCCTGCGCGAGTGGAAGGGCGCGATGGTGCTCGTCAGCCACGACACGGAATTCGTCACGGAGCTCGCGCCCGACCGGGTGCTCCTGATGCCCGACGGCGTCCTCGACTACTGGTCGGACGACCTGCTCGACCTCGTCCAGCTCGCCTGATCCCACATGATCTCTCCCGGCGGCGCGGGTATACCTGACACAGGCGTCAGGCGAGCTTATGATCCGAGCCGACCGAACCGGGGGAGGTCGGAATGAACGGACGGCGCCTTTTCGTCGCACTGACTGTGGCCATCGCGCTCGTGATCGCAGCCTGCGGAAGCAGCAGCAAGTCGGTGGCCCCGCCGCCGGCGGGCAGCAGCACCACCACGACGACTCCCGTCGTATCGAAGGCGCTGGGAACCGGCGTGACCGCGACGTCGATCAAGATCGGCATCAACCTCGTCGACTTCAAGTGCATCCAGCAGTTCATCGACTTCACGCGCCCCAACCAGCAACCGGTCTACCAGGCGTTCATCGACGACGTGAACAAGAAGGGCGGCATCAACGGCCGCAAGATCATCGCCGACTTCAACACCGAGTGCCCGCTCACCCCGACGAGTGACTTGCTCGTGCAGGTGTGCACCAAGTTCACCGACGACGACAAGGTCTTCGCGGTAATGGGCAACCTCGCCGACGCGGCGCAGTCCGCGGCGATGCACGTTTGTATCGCCAAGAAGCATCGCACACCCGTCATCACCTTCCAGGTGACGCAGGACATGTTCAATCAGGTTCCACCCGGCCTGATGGTCTTCCCCGGCACGACCCCCGAGCGTTCGGACCAAGTGCTGTTCGAGCTGCTGAAGAAGCAGGGCACGCTCCAGGGCAAGAAGGTCGCCGTGCTCGCGCAGCAGACCTCCGAGCCATCGGTGAAGGCGGCCGTGCTGCCCGCGATCAAGAAGCTCGGCGTCGCGACCGGCACGGCGGCCTACCTCACGATCAACGGTGCCGACACGACTGCGGCGCAGTCCCAGCTCGACAGCTTCATCGAGCGCTGGAAGTCCGAGGGTGTCAACGCGCTGTTCGTCACCGGCCAGGACGCCGTCACGAAGCAGTTCATCGAGAAGGTCGTGAAGCAGATGCCGGGCGTGATCCTCTTGACCGACGTCAGCGACGCGTTGCCGCAGGGACAGGACGAGACCAAGGCCGGCGCGAACCCCAACCCGTACGAGGGCCTGTATCTCGCCGGCGGTTACCGGGCGGCGGACTACGCCACGAGCGACAACTGGAAGTACTGCGCGGCGATCTACAAGGCCGAGCTGGGCAAGGACGCGCCCGGGCCGCTGGCGAACATCAAGGTCAACGTCGGTGGCAAGGTGCTCCAAGACCAGACGTACAACCTCATCAACGACGCGTGCCAGATGGTCTCGACGTTCCAGGAGATCGTCACCAAGATGGGCCAGTACGTGAACGTCGACAACTGGGTCGCGACCGTCAATTCGTTCGGTCCGATCGTCAACCGTGGGGGTGGTCCCTACGCCTCTCTCCGGCAGGGCAAGTACGATTACGACGACACGTTCCAGCTCCAGCAGTTCGACTCGACGCTGCCGCCCAACGGCAACTGGAAGGCACTGGGCCCGTACCAGAACATCCCGAGCTAGCGAGACGACAGCGCAGGGAGACTTCCGCTGAGAGACGTCGTCCACGACACCCGCCGGATCCGGCGGGTGGCACTGGTCGGGTTGCTCGTCGTCGTCAACGCGGCGTGCGGTAGCGGCGCGCATCATGCACAAGGGGGTAGCGGGCCCACGGCCAGTGGTACGACGCGGCCGCAGGACACCTCGCTCGGGACCGGGGTCACCGCGACGCAGATCAAGATCGGCGTCATGATGATCGACTTCGCCTGCATCGAGCAGTTCGTCGACGCGGTCGAGCCCGACCTGCGTCAGGCGTATCAGATCTTCATCGACGACATCAACGCAAAGGGCGGGATCAACGGCCGCAAGATCGTGCCGGTGTACAAGTCGTACTGCCCACCCGAGCTCCAGCCCGCGGAGGAGCTCACCGCGTGCACCTCACTCACCGATGACGAGAAGGTGTTCGCGGCGATCGGCACCCTCTACGACCCGAACGGCACCGCGCAACTCTGCTTCGCGAAGCAGCATCGCACCGTGGTGGTCGGCAGCCCGCTGACGCCGTTGGTCATCGACCGCGGACCGCCCGGGTTCATGCTGACTCCCGACATCACGCCGGAGCGGCGCCTGAACGTGATCATGGCATTGCTCGAGGAGAAGCACACGCTCGAGGGGAAGAAGGTGGCGATCGTCGACATCGCGGCCAATCGGCCGCGCGTCGACTCGGTGGTCGTTCCCGCGTTGCGCGATCTCGGTGTGCAGCGCGGCACCGATGCGACGCTCACGATCGCGAGCTCCGACACGACGGCCGCTTTGGGCCAGCTCGACAGCTTCATCGAGCACTGGAAGTCCGACGGCACGAACGCGTTGATCCTGGTGGGCGAACAGGTCGGATCGAAGCAGTTCGTCGAGCAGATCAAGGCCGCGGTGCCCGACATGTCGCTCGTCTCCGACACGACGAGCGTGCTCGACGGCGCGCGCGACGAGCAGAAGGCGCGCGTCTCGCCGAATCCGTACGACGGCATCATCACGGCGGAGGGCCAGACCGGGGTCGAGCACACCAGGACGCCGCACTTCGCGTTCTGCCGCGACATCTGGGAGAAGGCGACGGGGAAGAAAGTGCCGTCGCCGAACGAGGTCGTGAAGCTCCCGAATGGCAAGCAGAACGACATCTACAGCGAGGTCGAGGACGCGTGTCTCTACACGAACTTCTTCGCGACCATCGCGAAGCGGGTCGGCCCGTACCTGAACGACGCGAATTGGGTGAACACCGTCGACAACTTCGGATCGATCGACGACATGTCGACGATCTACGCATCGATCCACCGCGGCAAATACGACGCCGACAACACGTACGGTTTGGTCGCCTACGACCCGACGGTCGGCGCGTCCGGCGACTGGAAGCACGTCACGCCGGTCGAGAACGTCTCCGGCGGCTGAGGAGCGGCAGCGGAGCCGACCGGGAGCGGCAGCGGAGCCGACCGGGAGCGGCAGCGGAGCCGACCGGACGGGAGGCGCAGCGCGAGCGACCAATGAAGACGGGAGGCGCAGCGCGAGCGACCAATGAAGACGGGAGGCGCAGCGCGAGCGACCAGTAGTCACGCCTGGGATCACGCGGTGGGCGTTCCCGCGGACGCGTTCGACCGTTGGATCGCCCGCTCGTCGGTTCCGAGGTACGACGCAATGAC
>JAUZEM010000273.1 GCA_030839005.1 Actinomycetota bacterium
GTCGCCGCCGCAATCGACCGCGAGCGGCAGCACGGGCGCGTTCTCGACGATCTCCGGTACCGCGACCGCGAGCACGGTGAGCAAGTCGTGGCACGGCGTATCTGGGGCCGTGAACGTCGATCCGAACTGGCGGTAGAAGCGCAAGGGTCCGTCGAGGAAGGTCGCGGCCGCGCTGCGGTGCTCGGCGAGCAGGGCGAACTCGCTCGGGCGCAGCGTGGCGGCGAGCGTCACGTCGAGACCGATCAGCATCGGCGGCTTCACCCACTTCGCAACGACGGTCCGCCGCGCCGCGATGGGATCGTGCGCGACGTTGGCCTCGCCGCCGGGCAACGCGTTGCCCCCGCGGCGCGCCGACCCACCCATGACCACGAGGTCGTGGATCTCGGCCGCGAACTCGGGATGATCCTGCACCACGATCCCCAGGTTGGTGAGGGGCCCCAGCGTGACAAGCGTCAGCTCGCCCGGCCGCTCGCGTGCGAGCCGCGCGAGCAGCGAGGTCGCGGGTTCGTCGATCGCGCGCACGGGCGCCTCTGCGCGGGCGGCGTTGCCGAGGCCGTCCTCGCCGTGGATGAACGCAGCCAGGCGCAATTCGGGTGCCGGCAGCAGAGGACCACGCGCGCCGACGGCCACGGGTACGTCGTCGCGACCCACCGCGTGCACGACGCGCAGCACATTCGCCACCGCGATCTCGACGGGGACATTTCCCCATACGACCGTGATCGCGACGACCTCGAGCGCCGGATCGGTGAGCGCCCACCACAACGCGACGGCGTCGTCGACGCCACCGTCGGTGTCGATGACCACCGGCCGCGCCACGGAATCGCGCCTCAGGCGTCGCGGTTGTCGACCGGCACCACGGGGTCCTGGCACGACCACGGGAAGTTGATCCACCGCTCCGTGTGTGCCCACACGTATTCCGGCACCATGATCGACCAGGGCTTGTGATACAGCACTGCGCAGCGCGCCTCGGCGACATGCTCCGCGATCTCCTTGCGCACGAGCTCGAGCGTCTTGCCGGTGTCGGCGACGTCGTCGGCGATGAGCACGCGCATCCCGCGGATGTCGACGACGTCGAGCGTGGGCGGGAGGACGACGGGAACGTCGAGGCGTTCGTCGACGCTCGTGTAGAACTCGACGTTCATCGCGAAGCAGTTCTTCACCGCGAGTGCATAGGCGAGCGCGCCCGCGACGGTCAGTCCGCCGCGCGCGATCGCGAGCACGACGTCGGGCCGGAACCCGTCGGCGGCGATCTCGGTGGCCAGCTCGCGGGTCGCGCCGCCGAAGCGCTCCCAGGTGAGGATCTCACGTTCGAGCTCGACCGTTTGCTCGCCGGCGCGTTCGGTCGGTTCGGTCTGTTGGGTCCGATCGGTAAGGTCGATCTCCGCCACGTAAATACGCTAGCGAGGTGTAGATGATCGAGCGTGCCATCGACGGGAGCGCGACTGCGCCCGCACAACGCGGCGCCGCAGTCACCGCGTTGTGCGACGCCCTCGAAGCGATCGACGCCGACGGCTGGTATCCGGTCATCGAGGTCGTCCGGCCGTGGTCGCGGCACAACCCCCACATGACCGGCGAATTCGCACGGCCGCGCACGATTCGCTGGTACCTCGAACGCGAGCTCGGGGCGCTGCTCGAGCTGGGCGCCACAATCACGGTCCGGGCCTCGCGTCCGGCAACGCCGATCGACGATCCCGCGCTCCTCCGGGCGCTCGACGAGGTCGCGTGGGAGATGCGGGCGAAGAAGCTCTTCCTGTTCGCGCCCGAGCGCATGGCGCTGTCGATGGAACGACTTGCGCACTATTGCGGCACGCCGGCCGAGTCCTTTCAGCGATACGTCCTCTTCACGAACTACGCCATGCACATCGAAGAGTTCCGCGCCCGGTTCCCGGATGCCGAGGGCCCACAGCGCCCCGCCGTGCAGATGCCGGCCTGGCACCACCGCACGGCCGATCAGGACGGTGTCTCGATCGTCGACATCGGCGTCGGCCCGTCGAACGCCAAGACGGTCACCGACCACCTCGCCGTGCTCCGACCCGACGCCATGCTGATGATCGGCCACTGCGCGGGTCTGCGCAATCACCAGGACATCGGCGACTACGTGCTCGCCACCGCGTATCTGCGCGACGACCGGATCCTCGATCACGCGTTGCCGACGACAATCCCGGTGATCCCCAATCACCGCCTGAACTCGTATCTGCTGAACGCGCTCGACGCGCACCGGGCCCGCTACCGGATCGGCACCGTGCTCACGACGGCGAACCGGAACTGGGAGCTCGAAATCGAGTCGATGGAGCGCACGTTCGAGCAGTCGCGCGCCGTCGCCGTCGACATGGAGTCGGCGACCATCGCCACGAACGGTTTTCGGTACCGCATCCCGAGCGCGACGCTGCTGTGCATCTCGGACAAACCGCTGCACGGCGCGCCGAAGCTCGCGGAGCAGGCCGAGCGCTTCTACGACGCGAGCCGGCGCGCGCACCTCGAGATCACCCTCGAGTGCATCGACCGCGTACGGCACGAGCACCCGGCCGGTATCCCGAACGCCGATATCCGAAGCCCGGACGAGCCGCTCTTCGGCGCGCCGGCGGCCGAGTAGGGCCGGGCCGTAGTAGATGGCTCGTCACGTCCGGCTGCGCGAACTGCTCGTGGGTGTCGAGGGGCTCGCGTTGCTGCGACACCTCTACGACGGAACGGACGAGGACGCCGATCGTCGCCTCGCGGAGGTTCGCGCGCTCCTCGACGACGACGCGTTCTCGAGCGGCGAGCTCACGAGCGAGGTCGATGCGCAAACGGGCTACACGTCGTGGTCGTCGAGCTACGACGAGCCCGGTAACCCGATCATCGCGCTCGAAGAGCCGGCGGTCCGGTCGATCGTCGATCTCCTGCCCGCCGGTCGAGCGCTCGACGCGGCGTGCGGAACCGGACGCCATGCGCGTCACCTCGCCGAGTCGGGACACGACATCGTCGGCATCGATCTCACGGCGGAGATGCTGAAACGCGCCCGCGGCGCCGTCGCGGGCGCGCTCTTCGTCCAGGCAGATCTCGTCGACATTCCTGCCGACCGCGGCCGGTTCGAGCTCATCGTTTGCGGGCTCGCGCTCGCGCACGTGGCCGACCTCGACCGGGCGGTCGGCGAGCTGGCCCGCGTTCTCCGGTCCGGCGGGCACCTCGTCATGTCGGTGCTGCATCCGTTCCAGGCGTTATTGGGATGGCACGCACCGTTCGAGGACGAGCACGGTCGTCGTCGGTTCGTTCGCGAGCACACGCACTTCCACGCCGACTATCTCGCGGCCTTCCGGTCGGCGGGCCTGCACGTGCGGCTGTGCATCGAACCGGAGCTCGGGGCCGCCGAGGTGGCGAGCAAGCGACGCGCGTTCCGACACGTGCCCGATGCCGCGCTCGCCGCCTACGTCGGTCTCCCCGCGGTGCTCGTCTGGGACACCGTGAAGGCCTAAGGCTTCAA
>JAUZEM010000303.1 GCA_030839005.1 Actinomycetota bacterium
CGTCGAGTAGATGAGCGCCTCGTGCAGACACGGCCCGCCTTCGGGCAGCCCGTCCAGGAACGCGCGGATTGCGTTCGCGGACAGGTCCACCTTCGAGATGAAGCCCAGAGCAGGACTTGCGCTGATCAGATCCGCGAAGTCGTCCGCGCGGTGCGCCGACATCAGGATCGCGGGGGAGCTCGCGTTCCCCGGCGCCTCGGCGAGCAGACGCGCGACCTCGAAGCCGCTGTCGGCGCCGAGCTCGACGTCGATCAGCGTGACGTCTGGCCGCAGCTCGGCAACCCGCTGAAGCGCCTCGGCGCTCGTCGACGCGACGCCGACGGTGATGATCCCTTGACGCTCGAGCAGGCTGCGCGCAGCTTCGATGAAGCGCGGAGAATCGTCCACGATCAGTGCCCGGATGGCCACCTGCACAGGATGCCAGGCACGGGCCTCGGAGGCATTGAAGCCACCTGGAATCGTGCCTGAGAATGCGCTGGGAGCGCAACCGCGACGCGTTGGCGTCGTGCGCCAGCGGCGGGCCGGTACCGTGCCGCAGTGCGCATCGCGACGTGGAACGTCAACTCGATCAAGCAGCGGCTGCCGCGGCTCCTGCCGTGGCTCGATGAGCGGAAGCCGGACGTCGTCTGCCTGCAGGAGACGAAGCTCGCCGACGACAAGCTCGCCGAGCTGCTCGGCAGCGAGCTCGAACACCGCGGCTACGCGGTCGCCGCGCACGGCGAGGCGGCATGGAACGGCGTCGCGATCCTCTCGCGCGTCGGGTTGGACGACGTGGTCGCCGGACTGCCCGGCGGGCCCGGCTTCCCGCATCAGGAGGCGCGCGCAGTCGCTGCGACGTGCGCGGGCGTCCGGGTGCTCTCGGTCTACGTCCCGAACGGGCGCGAGCCCGGCTCGGAGCACTACGCGTACAAGCTCGCCTGGCTCGCGTCGCTGCGCGAGCTGCTCGCCAGGGCACCGGAGGCGACGGTCGTCTGCGGCGACGTGAACATCGCGCCAACCGACCAGGACGTCTTCGATCCCGACGCGTACGTCGGCCAGACCCATGTCACCCCGCCCGAGCGTGCCGCGCTGGGGGCGCTCGTGGAGGCGGGGTTCCACGACGTCGTGCGTGACCGCTGGCCGCACGAGCGGGTGTTCACCTACTGGGACTACCGCGCCGGGATGTTCCATCAGGACCTGGGGATGCGCATCGACCTCGTGCTCGCCAGTACGGCGGTCGCCGACCGCGTGAGAGCCGCCTGGGTCGACCGCCAGGCCCGGAAGGGCAAGGGGCCGAGCGATCATGCGCCGGTGATCGTCGACCTGGACGAGGCGCCGGACGGTGATATCGGGCCGGTCGTGCCGCCGCCGTCCGCTCCGGCAGCGCCGCGCGGCGCGAAGAAGCTGCCGCAGGCGCCGTAGAGGCGCCTCTCAGTCGCGGGGGCGGTCGCGGTCGCGCGAGGGCTGGACGCGCTTCGGCTCGCCCGGCATCTTCGGATAGTCCGGCGGGTACGGCATGTCGGCCACGCCCTCGGTGGCGTCGCGCTCGTACATGTCGAGCAGCGGCTGCAGCGAGTGGCTGACGTCGTCGATGGCCGCGTGGCGATCGCCCACCTCGGCGAAGCGGGCGGGCATCGTCGCGACGGTGAAGTCCTCCGGCGCGACCTCCGGGAGCTCGTCCCACGCCAGTGGCGCGGAGACCGGCGCACCCGGCTTCGGCCGCACGCTGTAGGCGGACGCGATCGTGCGATCGCGGGCGTTCTGGTTGTAGTCGACGAAGATGCGCTCGCCGCGCTCCTCCTTCCACCAGTTCGTCGTAACCTGGCCGGGCAGTCGCCGTTCGAGCTCGCGTCCGAATCCGATCGCGGCGTGGCGCATGTCGGTGAACGTCCAGCGCGGCTCGATCCGGACGTAGATGTGGATGCCGCGGCCGCCCGACGTCTTCGGGAACCCCGCGTAGCCGAGCTCGTCCAGCAGCACGCGCGCCTCGGCGGCGACGCGCACGGCGTCGTCGAAGTCCGTGCCGGGTTGGGGGTCGAGGTCGATGCGCAGCTCGTCGGGATGATCGACGTCGTCGTCGCGCACCGGCCACGGATGGAACGTGATGGTGCCCATCTGCGCGGCCCACCCCACGACCGCGATCTCGGTCGGGCGGATCTCGTCGGCGTGCCGGCCCGACGGGAACGTGATCCGCGTCGTCTCGACGTAGTCGGGGGCTCCGCGCGGGACGCGCTTCTGGAAGAAGGCGTCGCCGCCGCCCTGCTCCCGCGTCGAGAGGACGATGCCCGGGTGCACGCCCTTCGGCCACCGCTCGAGCGTCGTCGGCCGCCGCGAGAGCGCGCGCATGATCCCGCCCTCGACGGCGAGGTAGTACTCGACGATGTCGAGCTTGGTCACGGCGACCGAGCGCTCGCTCGCCGCGAAGATCACACGGTCGGGGCTGCTCACGCGCAGCTCGCGCCCGCCGGCGTCAACGGTCGTACTCTCGCTCGCGGCCATGGCGAAGTTCTACGTGAACGCGCGCCCACGTGACGGCGAACGCATGGCGCCTCGCGGTAGGCCAAGAGCGCGCCACGCAGCTGAACGAAGGCCGGGCACCGCTCCCGGGCGGCGGTTGACCTGGCGTCCGTGGCTAGCCGTTCAGCTTTTCGGGCGATGGCGCGTGA
>JAUZEM010000374.1 GCA_030839005.1 Actinomycetota bacterium
GTTGCCTTCAGCGGCTCGTGCTCGTGGTCGGCGAGCACCGCACCCAGCCACGGCATCTCGCTCTCACCTGATGAGAAGCGGGTGTACGTCATGAACGCCGCCCAAGACAAGCTCGAGATCTACGACGTGAGCACGCTGCCCGCGTCGGCCCCGACTTTTGTGTCCGGTGTGCAGCTGGGATCGTTTGCGGGCAACGAGAGCCCGTGCCAGACCTACTGTGAACGCGAAGGGTGGGTCTTGAACGACCTCTCCGGCCGCTACGTGTACGTGGGCGACACCGGAGACGTCATAAGCACGACCACCCTCGGCGTCGTGGCCACCCTTCCCGCGCTCCAAAACACCCGACAGCTCGCAGAAATTGACTGGGCCAACGGCACAACGAGCATCACCAGCACCCGCTTCGGCCTGGGTCGCGTGACGAGTTAGCGGCGGTCGTGGGTTTGATTGCCGTCTCATCCGGTCGACCGTATTGTGCGGTGAAGCGAGAGGGGCCGAGTGATGGTTGAGACGGTCGGTACGGTCGCGACGCTGTCGCGGTTTCCGGTCAAGTCGATGCAGGGCGAGCGGATCGCGACGGCCGAGCTGACGGAAAACGGGGTCGCCGGCGACCGCGCGTACGCGCTCGTCGAGACCGACACGGGCAAGGTACTGAGTGCCAAGAACCCGAGTCTGGGGACGCAGCTGTTGGGGTGTCGGGCCGCGTTCGTCGAGGCCGCGGGACCGGGCGACGAACCGCCCGCGGTACGCATCACGCTGCCCGACGGGACAACGGTGGCCAGCGACGCCCGCGATGCCGACGCCACCCTCTCGGCCTTCCTCGGACGCGAGGTCACGCTGCAACGCGCCGCACCCGTCGACTTCACGATCGATCAGTACCACCCCGATGTCGAAGACCTCGATCCCGAAGGGCATCGCGACACCGTCACCGAATCGAAGTTGGGAGCGGCGTTCTTCGCCCAGGCAGGGATCCCGTCACCCGTCCCGGCCGGCTCGTTCCTCGATCTGTTCCCCGTATCGGTGCTCACCACCTCGACTCTTGCCCAACTCGACGCACTTCGTCCCGGGAGTCGCTTCGACGATCGCCGGTTCCGGATGAACGTCGTCGTCGACACCTCGGAGGAAGGGTTCGTCGAGAACGGGTGGCCCGGCCGTTCCCTGCAGATCGGTGACCGCGTCCGCCTGACCGTCTTCCTCCCCGACCCGCGCTGCGTCATGACCACGCTCGCCCAGGACGACCTCCCCAAGGACAACGACATCTTGCGCACACTCGCCCGCCACAACCGGATCGAAGTGGCCGGTGGTCTCTACCCGTGTGCCGGCGTGTACGCCGTCGTCGAGGCCGCCGGGAACATCCGCGCCGGCGATCAAGTGTCCCTCGTCTAGACATCTCTCGGTATGGGATGGTCTCGGTATGGGATGGTCTCGGTATGGGATGGTCGCCGGACCGAGACGCACTTCGCGGCCGCGTGGCCGTCGTCGCGGGGGCGACGCGAGGTGCCGGCCGCGGTATCGCGGCTGCTCTCGGCGAAGCGGGCGCAACGGTCGTTTGCACAGGTCGCAGTAGCAGAACGGGAGCGCTTCGGTCCGACTACGACCGGGCCGAGACGGTTGAAGAGACCGCGGAGCTCGTCACCGACCTCGGCGGCACTGGTATCGCGGCCGTCGTCGACCACCTCGACCGCGTACAGGTGAAGGACCTGGCCGAGCAGATCCGGAGAGACCACGGCCGTATCGACGTGCTCGTCAACGACATTTGGGGTGGCGAACTGCTCAAAGGCGGTCCAGCCGAATGGAACACTCCCATTTGGGAGCTCGACCTCGACAAGGGTCTGCGAATACTTCGGCTCGCCATCGATACTCACATCATCACTTCCCATCACCTTCTCCCCCTCCTCATCGACACGCCGGGCGGGCTGGTCGTCGAGGTGACCGACGGCACCGCCGACTACAACGCGTCGCGTTACCGGCTCTCGGTGTTCTACGACCTGGCCAAGGTCGCCGTGAACCGACTGGCTTTCTCCCAGGGACACGAGCTCAAACCGTACGGAGCAACGGCGGTCGCCATCACGCCGGGATGGCTGCGCTCGGAGATGATGCTCGACAACTTCGGCGCGTCCGAAGCGAACTGGCGCGATGCCCTCGCTCCGAGGGCCGGCGACAACCGTCCCCCCGCGCCCGCCGACTTCGCGCTGTCCGAGTCGCCGCGATACGCCGGGCGCGCCGTCGTTGCCGTCGCATCGGATCCCGACCGGTCCCGGTGGAACCAGAAGTCCGTGAGCTCCGGTCAGCTCGCATCCGAATACGGATTCACCGACGTCGACGGCTCACAGCCCGACGTGTGGCGATTCATCACGCAGATCCGCGAGCGTGGACTCGAGGCAAGCCACGACGACTACCGGTAACTCGAATCGCAGTGTCGTCCCGACCGAGTCGCGATCGGCTCACCGGGGTTCGGGGCGGTCGAGGTTCCAGTGGCGTCCCACGGAAACCAGCCAGCCGTCGCTTTCGCCCGAGGTCGGCATCAGCCCGAAACGGCTGATGACTCGCTGGCCGCCTTCGTAGTCGCCGTAGAGGAGATCGATCGTGATCGGCCGCCGCTCCTCGATCGCCTCGCGAGTCGGCGCGAAAAGGGGGTCGGACGGTTCGCGAAATGCGCCCTGCCAGAATCCGCGATCCGAGGGCGGGAGGTACAGGTCCCGCGTCAGTCGCCGGAACTGTTCCGGATCCTCGTGCGGGACATCGCCGAGCACGCGCTCGGGGAACAGCCACCAGCGATCCAAGACCGCGATTCCGCTCCCGACGTTCCGCAACGACATCGCGAGGTAGATGGCCTCGGCCGTCACCTCGGCGATCGCCCGGCCGCCGGGAACGCGTATCCAGTGCTGATCTTGGAAGCCCACCTTCTCGGGTGGATCCTCCAGCCGCGAAGGCACGAGGAGCGGCCGCAGGCGGACGAGCAAAGACCGTTCGGCGGTGCGCGCGGCGCGGTTCGCCGAGCGCACCGAACCGAAGGTGGCCGCCGCCAACACCAGCGTGCCGGCGGCGGTGGAGAGCGACGCGATCGTCGGCCAGTCGGCCACGCAGGAAAGCTAACCGCCGGCGACATCACGTGTCGTAGACGCGCGACGCAGTCCGTCTACGGACGGCGTCCACTCAATGCGATGAGGCGATCGAGGACCGGCGCGCCGGCCGGTAGGTCGACAACTGCCGCGAACGCGGCGCCGTCACGCGGCGCGTTGGCCAGGAGCTGCTCGGCGAACGGGAAGAGCACCTCGACGACCTCCGCGGGCATCGCCGGTTCCTGATCCGTCGCGTGGGCGAGATCCCAGCCGTGCACCACCTGCTCGAAGCACGCCAGGCCCGGCACCATCCCGGCGGGCAACGTGCCGAACGGCAGCTCAGCCATGCGATCGCCGAGCCCCGGGTCGGCGAACGCGGCGGCCGCCGCACTTCTCGCATCTCGCTGGGCACCGACCGCGTCGCCACCCGCGAAGTCGGGCGTGCCGGCCGACATGTCCGGCTGGGGCGCGCCCGACGCCGCACCCGCCAACATGTACTGACCCGCCACGATGTGATTGACGAGCTCCCGAGCGGTCCATGTACGACACGGCGTCGACGACTCCAGCTGGTCCGGACGCGTCGCCGCGATCAGCTCACCGGCCCGTGCCGCCGCCGCTGCGTATGCCTCGACCAGATCCATATCGATGCTCTCCTTCGAGTCGATAGCCGTCGGCGTATCCGACCGTTCACCGGTACGACGAACGCCGGCGACCCGAATCGACAGATCCCGGGCGGTTGGCAAATGCCCGATCTGCGCGATCTCGTGGTCGGTTCGTGGTGTTCACGGATGCGGAGCCCGTCGCATTCGCGGCAGGCTGTACGCACGCCGCCGGAGGAGCGCGTATGTCACCGACCGCCGATCGCGACGTCGAACTGGATCAGGCGACCGTCGTCACGATCCTGTTCACCGACCTGGTGGCATCGACCGAGACAATGGAGCGCGTCGGCGACGACCGCGCCGAGGAGCTGCGGCGCGCCCATTTCCGACTCGTCCGCGACGCCGCGGCCGCGCGCGGTGGCCGGACCGTGAAGTCGTTGGGGGACGGCCTGATGATCGTGTTCGCCAGCGCGGTCGAGGCCGTCGTCGCGGCCGCCGCGATCCAGGCGGCCGTCGCGACAACGCTCGATGACGAGTCCGCGGGCGACGGCCGCGTGCGCGTCGGCCTGCACGTGGGCGAGCCGATCCGCGACGAAGGCGACTACTTCGGCCGGCCCGTGGTAATCGCCCGCCGGCTCTGCGACGCGGCCGGGCCCGGTCAGATCCTCGCATCCGACCTCGTCCGGAACCTGGTCCAAGGTCGGGGCGAGGTGGAGTTCCGTCCGCTCGGCCGGCGCACGTTGAAGGGCCTGGGTGAACCGATCGTCGTGTACGAAGTCGCGTGGGAACAGCGGGCCCCGACTCTGTCGGCCGCGACACCGCTCGATCCGCGGAGTCTCGACCTCGTCGGCCGCGCCACGGAGATCGCGGATCTGGAGATGGAGTACGCGCGCGTCGAAGCCGGCGACCTTCGTGCCGTTCTGCTCCTCGGCGACGGCGGACTGGGCAAGACGCGCCTCGCCGGCGAGCTCGTCCGCCGTCGCCAGAACAGCGCCGTCTGTCTGTCTGCGCGCGCCTACCCGCTGGGAGCGACGGCATCGCTGGGCTTGTGGGTCGAAGCGCTCGAGCAACACCTCCGCTCGCTCGAACCGGCCGCGGTCGCGGAGCTCTGTGGCCCCGGCGCCGAGGATCTCGCCGCGCTCTTGCCGAGTGTCGCGGCAACCAACCCGTCCCTGCCGGTCTCGACACCGCCGTTGGTGCGCCAACTCGCCGCGCTCGCGAACCTCCTCGCGCGCCTTTCCGAGACGACGCCCGTCATCATCGTCCTCGACGACGTCCACCTCGCCGACGGCTCGTCATGGGAGGCGCTCAACTACCTGACCCGCAACCTCGCCGATCGACGCATCCTGATCCTGCTCGCCGCGCGACCGGTCGAGCTCGCCGAGAGTACGGTGGGCAGCGACGTGCTGCTCGCGCTCGAACAAGAGGGCGTGCTGCGGCGCTTCCCCGTGAATGCGCTGCCGCGCGACGACGTCGCCCGCCTCGCGCAACGTTTCGTCGACGCCGCGGCTGTGGATCCGCGGCTCGTCGAGTGGCTC
>JAUZEM010000438.1 GCA_030839005.1 Actinomycetota bacterium
CGGGCGGCCCGTCAACGCACAGCCCGCGGAGCTCACGATGGGTTACCGCCTCCCCGGCGCGTTCCTTGCGCTCGCCAACCGATTGCTCCCGGTCGCGGCACCCGGCGTCGCGCCGTCGCGATCGGTGCGGGCCGACGGGGATCCGCCCGACACGCACGAGCTCGCGCCGGATCTTCTCGTCCCCGCGATCGCCGACCACGCGCTCGCGCTCGCGAAGGAGTTCGGCACCGTCGCGGTCATCGCGGCCGACGGGCGCGTCGACGCACTGCGGCGCGCGATCGAGGATCGCGGCGTCGTGCTCGCCGAGCCGGGCGAGGTCGCGCCCGACCGCCCCCTCGTCGTGTTGGCGGCCCGCCTCGCGAAGGGGCTCGAGTTCGACGCGGTGATCGTCGCGGAGCCGGCCGAGATCGCGGAAGAGGAGCCCCACGGTGTGCGGCTCCTCTTCGTCGCCTTGACGCGCGCGGTGCAGCACCTGGCGCTCGCGCACGCGCGGCCGCTGCCCGCGCCTCTCGCGTAGGCTGCGCGTCGATGCCCGACCTCGCTCCAGTGCACATCACGACCCGCAGCGGGGACGTTCGCGTGCTGACCGAGGAAGGAATCGAGCTGTCGGTCGACGGCGGCACGATCGAGCAGCACGACGACGGCACGATCCACATCCGGCGTGCGCCGTCGTCGAGCCGGATCGAGGTGCGCTGCGCGCCCGGGACCGACGTGACGGTCGGGACCATGTCGGGAAAGATCGAACTCCTCGGGAACCTCGGCGCAGTACGCGTCGCGACGGCGAGCGGGAAGATCCGGGTCGTCGAGGCCGCCAGCATCGACGTCCGTACGAAGTCGGGAAAGATCGACATCGGAACGTGCTCGGGCGAGTGCCGAATCATGACCAAGAGCGCCGGCGTGCACGTGGGGAGCGCGGGTCGCGCGACGGTGGCGGCGATCTCGGGCGTCGTGCTCCTGGAACAGGTCGGCGGCGCCGAGGTGAAGACCGTCAGCGGCAAGGTGTTGCTCTCGCTCGCCCCGAGCGCCGGGCCGGTGTCGGTGCACACCGTGTCGGGCAAGGTCGAGGTCCGGGTCCCGGCCGCGACCAGACCGGCGACCCGATTGCGTTCGATCAGCGGACGCATCCAATGCGATTGCCCGCCGGGTGAAGACGGCGAGATCGCGGTCGCGAGCGTCAGTGGCGCGATCCGCGTGTCGAGCGACTGATGGCCGAACACGGCGCCATCGTGTTCACCGACATCGTCGGTTTCACGGCGCTCACGGACACGCACGGCGACGACGTGGCCCTCGCGCTCCTGGAACGCCAGGAGGACATGGTGCGGGCCGCGCTTCCCTTGACGGCACGGGTCGTGAAGGAGCTCGGCGACGGACTGCTGCTCTGGTTCGACGACCCGCGCGACGCGATCGATACGTGCCTGCGCCTCCAGCGCGATTTCGACGCCGTGAACGAAGCCGCCGACGCCGGGCCCCCCGGTGCGATCGCCGACGTCGGCAACGTCCCGTTGTGGGTGCGCATGGGAGTGCACTGGGGTTGTCCGCGGCGGCGCGGCGACGACATCGTGGGTCGCGACGTCAACCTCGCCGCCCGCATCGTCGATCTCGCGGGACCGGGTGAGGTGCTCTGCTCCGAAGCGACGGCGGATGTCATCGGCGAGCGCGCCGGCGTCGGCTTCGAGCCGCTCGGCCCGGTGTTCGTCCGGGGGCTCACCGAGCCGGTCCCGATCGTGCGGGTCCTGTCCGCGGGCGGCGGGGGATGCGAGACCGGTTCGGGATACGGCGAACGGACCGACGGCCGCGCGAGAGACGCCTCTTCTCTGTGATCGCGCAGTGATCTCGGGTCGTCAGCCGGCCTGCTCGGCCACCGCCGAGGCCGCCGCCAGTGCGCGCTTCGGGTCGAGGAACCGGCCCTTCACGCCGCCCGGGCCCTTGCGCGACAGCGGCCTGAGGTCGTTGTTCAGCTCGTAGACCAACGGCTCGCCCGTCGGCAGGTTCAGCTCGACGACCTCGTCGGCCGTCAGGCCGTCGAGATGCTTGACCAGCGCGCGCAATGAGTTGCCGTGCGCCGCGACGACGACCGTCGCGCCGGTACGGAGGTCGGGCACAACCGCGTCGTACCACCACGGCAGCATCCGCTCGAGCACGTCCTTCAGGCATTCGGCGCGCGGCAGCAAGTCGCGCGGCAGCGCCGCGTACCGCTCGTCGTAGCCCCAACGCTTCGTGTTCCTCGCGAGCGTCGGGTCGAGGTCGGGCGGCCGCACGTCGTATGAGCGCCGCCAGACCTTCACCTTCGCGGCGCCGAATTGTGCGGTCGTCTCGCGCTTGTCCTTCCCCTGGAGGTCGCCGTAGTGCCGCTCGTTCAGTCGCCACGAACGGCGGACCGGGATCCATTTCCGTGCGCATTCGTCGAGCGCGAGCTCGGCGGTACGGATCGCGCGCACCTGGACGGAGGTGTGGACGATGTCGGGCCGCAGCTCCGCGTTCGCGAGGTCGCGCCCGCCGCGGCGCGCCTCGTCGCGACCCTGGCCGGTGAGGTCGACGTCGACCCAACCGGTGAACAGGTTCTTCAGGTTCCACTCGCTTTGCCCATGGCGCAGCAGGACGAGCGTGTACGGCACGAGGAGCATTCTGCCCGACCGGTAGTGTCCGGCCCCGAATGGGTCCCCGGCAATGACCGACCTCCACATAGTCACCTTGTGCACCGGGAACGCGGCGCGTTCGGTGATGGCGGGCGCGTTCCTACGTGAGCACGTGCCGGGTCTGCTCGTCACGACGTCGGGGACGCACGTCATCGAGGGCATGCCGATGAGCTGGCGCACGCGCGATGCCATCGCCTCACTCGGCCTGCCGATCCCCGACCACCGGAGCCGTCAGGCGACGGTTCAGGAGCTCGACTCCGCCGACCTGGTGATCGCGTTGGCGCGCGAGCACGTGTCGTGGATGCGGCGCGTCCATCCGAAGGCTGCACCGCGCACCGCGACGCTCAAGCGTCTGGCACGCGACCTCACCGACGACGGCACACCGCTCGCCGATCGGCTGTTGCGGATGCGTCTGCACGAGGTGGAGCTCGAGCCGGGAGAGGACGTGCTCGACCCCGCGGGCGGTGACCTCGACGTGTTCCTCGACTGCGCACAGGAGATCGCCGAGCTTCTGCACGCCGTCATTCCTCGGCTATAAGGTTTTTCGAGTGACGACGGTCGGAATTCCGCAAGAGGTTGCGCGGGTCGAGGCGACGTTGCTCGCCGAGGGCGCGCCGTTCGAGCTCGTCGACGTCGAGGTCGACGGTGTGATGATCCGCTCGTTCAAGAACCGCATCCGCACGTTGCGCGATCTCTTGGTGAAGTCGGTCGACTTCGGTGACAACACCTACATGCTCGCCACCGACGGTGTCGACGAGCGCCGGCTCAGCTACGCGGAGCATGCACGCCTCGTAGCCTCGGTCGCCACCGCACTGCACGATCGCTTCGACGTGCGGCCCGGCGACCGCGTCGCGATCCTCGGCGCGAACCGCCCCGAGTGGGTGATCTCCTTCTGGGCGGCGATCAGCCTGGGTGCGGTCGCCGTCGGGTTGAACGGGTGGTCGACCGGGTCCGAGATTCGTTACTTCCTCGACGACTGCGAGCCGAAGGTGCTCGTCGCCGACCGCAAGCGCATGGAGCGCCTCACCGGCGACGACCTCGGCGTCCCGGTCGTCGTGATGGAGGACGACTTCGCCGAGCTCGAGGCGTACGCGCCGACCGCCCGCTTCGCCGCCCCGCCGTTCGCCGGCGTGGAGGTGGAAGAGGATGATCCCGCGCTCATCCTGTACACGTCGGGAACGACGGGCCGGCCCAAGGGCGCGATCAACACCCATCGCAACGTGGCGTCGTACCTGATGCTCAACTTCTACAGCGGCGCCAAGGCCGCGATGCTCGCGCCGCCGCCTCGCCCCGGCGATCCGCCGCCGCGCCCGCACTGCCAGCTCGTGTCGAGTCCGCTGTTCCACGTGTCGGGTCTGCACAGCGCGGCGGTGATGATGCTCGCGACCGGGTTGAAGAGCGTGTGGCTCATGGGACGTTTCGATCCCGCCGTCGCAATGCAGGTGATCGAGCGCGAGCGCTGCACCGGTTGGTCGTTCACGGAGACCGTCCTGCACCGCATGGTCAACCACCCGGATGTGGGCAAGTACGACCTCTCGAGCATCACGACGGTGGGCGGCGGCGGTTCGCCGGTCGCGCCGTCGCTGATCGAGCGGACCCGGCGCGTCTTCCCGAACGCGCGGCACAGCGTCGGGATCGGGTACGGCCAGACCGAATGCGCGGCGCTCGCGACCTTGAACAACGGACAGGAGCTGATCGACTTCCCGATGTCGGTCGGCCGACCACTCCCGACCGTCGAGCTCGAGATCCGCGATCCGCTCGGCGCCGCGGTGCCCGAAGGCATCGAGGGCGAGGTGTGCGTGCGCGGACCGATGGTGATGCCGGGCTACTGGCGCCGGGCGGAGGCGACCGCGGAAACGATCGCGCCCGGGCGGTGGTTGCGCACCGGCGACATCGGACGCATGCAAGGCGGCCGGCTCTACCTCTCGTCGCGCAAGCGCGACCTGATCTTCCGGGGCGGCGAGAACGTGTACCCCGTCGAGATCGAGAAGCGCATCGAGGATCATCCCGACGTCGAGGAGTGCGCGGTCATCGGTGTCGACCATCCCGAGCTGGGCCAGACGGTGAAGGCCGTGCTCGTGCCCCGGCCGGGGCACACCGTCGACGTCGAATCCGTACGCAGGTGGTGCGCGGCGGAGCTCGCCTACTACAAGGTGCCTGAACACTGGGAGGTGCGCAACGAGCCGTTGCCGCGCAACGCGGCGGGCAAGATCTTGAAGGACGTGTTGCGCGACGCGCGGGCCGATACGGGTTTCGTCGAGGAGTAGGGATGGCGGTCGACCTGCAGGAGCTCGTGGCTCCCGAGCACACCGCGCTCGTGCTGCAAGAGGTGCAGAACGGCGTGATCGGTTCGCCGTCGGTGTTGCCGGCGCTCGCGGAGGCGGCCGCCGCCGTGGACCTCGTCGCCAATTGCGCGCGGCTCGCGCACGCGGCCCGAGCGGTCGGGGTGACCGTGTTGCACTGCACGGCCGAGACCCGTGACGACGGTCGGGGCGCGAACGCGAACGCCCGTCTCTTCGCGGCAGTGAAGAAGTCGCCGGTCCGACTGTCGCCCGGAACTCCCGCGGTTCAGGTGCCGGAGGAGATCGGCGTCGACCGGCGCGACCTGGTGTTACCGCGCTATCACGGCATCGGTCCGATGACCGGCACGCAGCTCGACCCCATCCTTCGCAACCTCGGCGCGACGACGATCGTCGGCGTCGGCGCGTCGGTCAACATCGGGATGACGAACCTCGCGTTCGACGCGGTCAATCGCGGCTATCAGATCGTGATGCCGCGCGACGCCGTCGCCGGTGTCCCGGCCGACTACGCGCAGGCGGTGATCGACAACACGCTCGCGCTCGTCGCCACGATCACCACGACCGACGAGATCGTCGCGGCATGGGGCCGGCGATGACCCGCACGCCCCGGGGCCGGCCGAATCGCCGCATGTAGCCTGGTCCCATGGCGCCGCAGATCCCTCGCATCATCTCCGTCGACGATCACGTGATCGAGCCGCCGAACGTTTGGCAGGACCGCCTCCCCGAGAAGTTCAAGGCGATCGGGCCCCGAATCGTTCGCCGCAAGGTGAAGAACATGAAGTTCGTCGGAGGTGTCTTCAGCTACGACGAGGCGGGCGACGACGAAGACGGCCTGTGGTGCGACTGGTGGTTCATCGAAGACCTCCAGTACCCGCTCACGCGATTGTCGGCCGCGGCCGGCTACCCGCGCGACGAGATCACCGTAAGCCCGATCACGATGGACGACATGCGCAAGGGTTGCTGGGATCAGAAGGCTCGCCTCGAGGACATGGACGTCAACCACGTCGAGGCGTCGCTCGCGTTCCCGAGCTTCCCGCGCTTTTGCGGGCAGACGTTCACCGAGCGCAAGGACAAGGTGCTCGGCGACCTATGCGTGAAGGCGTACAACGACTGGATGGTCGACGAGTGGTGCGCGGGCACGAAGGACCGTCTCATACCGCTGATCATCGTGCAGCTCTGGGACCCGAACCTCGCGGCGGCGGAGGTCAGGCGGAACGCGGCGCGGGGAAATCACGCGGTGACGTTCTCGGAGATCCCGGCGTTCCTCGGCCTGCCCTCGATGCACGACAAGGACGGCTTCTGGGATCCGTTCCTCGCCGCGTGCGAAGAGACCGACACCGTGGTGTGTATGCACATCGGCTCGTCGTCGAAGATGCCGTCGACTTCGGCCGACGCGCCCGCGGCGGTCGGCAGCACGCTCACCTACATGAACGCGGCGATGTCGATGACCGACTGGTTGATGTCGGGGCTGTTCGAGAAGTTCCCGCGCCTCAAGATCGCGTACAGCGAAGGCCAGATCGGCTGGATCCCGTACGTGCTCGAGCGCGCCGATGCGGTCTGGGAGGACAACCGGGGCTGGGGCGGGGTCTCCGACAAGGTGCTGCGTCCGCCTTCGGAGTATTACTACGAGCACGTCTACGGCTGCTTCTTCGACGATGCGCACGGCCTGAAGAACCTCGACGCGGTCGGCGTGAACAACGTGACGTTCGAGACCGACTACCCGCACAGCGACTCGACCTGGCCGCACACCAAGAAGGTTGCCGAGGAGATCATGAAGGATCTCACCCAGGAACAGGTCGACAAGATCTGTCGCACGAACGCGATCGAGATGCTCCATCTCGAGCTCGACTCCTGACCGGGGCGCGGGGAAA
>JAUZEM010000468.1 GCA_030839005.1 Actinomycetota bacterium
GTCATCACCGGCGCGAGCTTCCGCTCCGACCGGGAGCACGCGCGTACGTCAGAGCATTTGCTCGGTCGCGAGCTGCTTCCGGCATTGCGGGAACGGAGTAACCCGGCATGAGCAGGCATGCACTGACCATTCGCGGCGGCACCGTGGTCGACGGCACGGGTGCGCCCGCGCGCACGGCCGACGTCGCAATCGAAGGCGGTGTCATCACCGAGGTCGGCAAGATCGACGGCGCGGGCGCGCGGACGATCGACGCTGACGGTCTGCTCGTCACTCCGGGCTTCGTCGACATCCACGCCCACTACGACGGCCAAGCGTCGTGGGGCGAGCGCATGATCCCATCCTCCTGGCACGGGGTCACCACCGTGGTCGTGGGCAACTGCGGGGTCGGGTTCGCGCCCGTGCATCCCCACGATCACGATCGCCTCATCGAGCTCATGGAAGGCGTGGAAGACATCCCGGGCACGGTCCTGCACGAAGGCCTCGCGTGGAATTGGCAGTCGTTCCCGGAGTTCATGGACGCGCTGGTCGGCCGGCCGTTCGACGTCGACGTCGCGGTTCAGGTGCCGCACGGCGCGCTCCGGTTACACGTCTGGGGCGCGCGGGGCGCGCGCCGCGAGGCCGCGACCGCAGACGACATCGCCACGATGGCCCGGATCGCCCGCGAAGCGATCGAAGCCGGCGCGCTCGGCTTCACCACGTCGCGCACGCTCAATCACCGCACCAGCAAGGGCGACTACACGCCGACGCTCACCGCGAGCGCCGACGAGCTGGTCGGGATCGCGGACGCGATCGGCCACACGGGCCGGGGCGTGCTGCAAGTCGTCTCCGACTTCGACGAAGTCGACGCTGAGTTCGCGATCTTCCGGCGTATGGCCGAGACGTCGGGACGGCCGCTGTCGTTCTCGCTCGTGCAAGTGCGCGGGGACGGCTGGCGCCACCTGCTCGAACTGCTGTCGGCCGCGAACGCGGACGGCGTCACGATGACGGCTCAGGTGGCGCCGCGCGCCGTCGGTCTCCTGCTCGGCTTGCAGTGCACGTTGCACCCGTTGCTCACAAACCCCGTCTACCGCGAGATCGCCGCCTTGCCGCTCGCCGAACGCGTCGCCGTCATGGCCGACCCGCGCTTCAAGGAGACCGTCCTCGCGGCCGACGCCGCGCAACGCGACGACTCCAAGCTCGGCGGGCGGCTGATCCAGGCGTTTCACAAGATGTACGAGCTCGGCGATCCCCCCGACTACGAGCCCGATCCGGCATCGAGCATCGCGGCCCGCGCGAAGCGGGAGGGGCGCGACGCGCTCGACCTCGCGTACGACGTGTTGCTGCGCGACGGCGGCACGTCGTTCTTGTACCTCCCGTCGCTCAACTACAGCGACGGCAACCTCGACGCGGTCGGCGAGATGCTCGCGCACCCCAACACCGTGGTCGGTCTCGCCGACGGCGGCGCCCACGTCGGCACCATCTGCGACGCGAGCTTCCCGACGACGCTGCTGACGCTCTGGGCGCGCGATCGCGAGCGGGGCCGGCTCGCCCTTCCCTTCGCGGTACAGCGCCATACGCGTGACACGGCCCGCACCGTCGGTCTCCGCGACCGGGGCGTGTTGGCGGCGGGGTATCGCGCCGATATCAACGTGATCGACTTCGAGCACCTCACCGCGCGCCGGCCGGAGATGCGCCACGACCTGCCCGCCGGCGGAAAACGTCTCGTGCAGTCGGCCGACGGCTACGTCGCCACGCTCGTCGCCGGCGAGATCACGTACGAGAACGGCGAGACGCGCGGCCCGCTGCCGGGTCGACTCGTTCGCGGTCCGCAGTCCGCACCGACCGACGGAGCAACGCGATGAGCGCGACGAACACGATGAATCCGGCCGACCTCACACCGCTGGAAACGGACTGCGAGTGGCACACCGACCAGCTCGGCGACACGTACGTCTTCGAGCTCACCGACGCGCACCTCGACGAGCTCGACGCCGCGCTGCTGCACGCCGAGGCGAGTTGCGACGACGTGCTCGACATCACGCGCGATGCGTTCCCCCTCCCCACGCTCGGCCCGGAGCTCGGCCGCATCACGCGCGACCTCATCGACGGGCGCGGCGTCGTGCTCATACGCGGCGTGCCCGTCGATCGTTACGGCAAGGAACGGGCGTCGGCGATCTACTGGGGTGTCGGGATGCACCTCGGCCGGCCGTGGCCGCAGAACGCCAAAGGGCATCTCCTCGGCGACGTGACCGACCAGGGCCGCGCCGCGAGCGACCCGACGTCACGCGGCAACGAGATCGGTGGCATCGCCTTCCCGTTCCATTCCGACGGCTCCGACCTCGTCGGCCTCTTCTGTCTCGATGCGGGCGCGAGTGGCGGGGCAAGCCTCGTCGCCAACGCGGTGACGATGCACAACGAGCTGGTCCGCACCGATCCCGAGCTCGCGGCGGAGCTGTATGCGCCGTTCCCGTACGACTTGCGGGGTGAGCAGGCGCCGGGCGCGAAACCCTGGTACACGATGCCGATCTTCAACCGGCTCGGCGACCGGTTGTTCGTGCGCTACATACGCCCTTACATCGAATCGACGCGCCGCCACGAAGATGCGCCCCGTCCGTCGGACGCCGCGCGCGCGGCGATGGACCGTCTCGACGGGATGTGCGCGGATCCCCGGTTCCACGTGTCGATGACGATGCAGCCCGGCGACATGCAGTTCGTCAACAACTATCACGTGCTGCACGCGCGCGCGTCGTACGAAGACGAGCGCTCCGCCGGGCGCATCCGCCACCTCAAGCGCCTGTGGTTGGAGACCGACCTCCTCGCCAACGGTGACAAGCCGGAACGTTTCCGCCTGGGTCGCACCGACAACTGGTGGTCGAGCAAGGGACGCACGAAGAGCGAGCTCAACGTCTGAGGTTGCGCAACACGTCGATGAGCACCTCCCACTGCTCGGCCTGCCGTATGAGCCATTCGTCGCCGACGAGCAGCCGATTCGGCGTATAGGCGGAAGTGATCCCCGCCGCCGGGTCCATCGCCAACCATGATCCCCCGTACCCACCCCAGTGGATCGTGGTCGGCGTCACGGCCGGGAATTCTTTTGAGTCGAGAGCGAAGAAGAGACCGCGGCGCAGCGTGCCGAACATCTGATCTTCGGTATAGCTCTGCTCGCTTGCGGCCTCGTCGACGGTCTCCCGTTTCATGTACCGGCGGCCATCGACCTCTCCGCCCATAGCCATGATCGAACCGATGCGGACGAGCGCTCGGGCATTCGAGATGCCGGTCGCGCCGGGCGAGACCGCGCCGAGCAGCTCGGTCGTGAGGAACGCTCCCGCGAGCGGCGCTTCCTCCGCAAGTACGCGCGCTCCCATCGGTGCCGCCGCGAGCGTGGGAGCCTCTGCCGGTCGCAGCTCGGCGAGGCGCGCGAGGTCACGCGGTTCGCTCACCGTGTAATGGAAGTCGGCCTCGAGTGGCCCGGTGATCTCGTCGGCGACGAACCGGGCGAACGGAACACCGGAGACTCGCTGCACCAACTCGCCCAGGATGTAGCCGAACGTCGAGGAGTGGTAACAGGTGATCGTTCCCGGCTCGTACCAGACGGGCGCGTGCTCCACGAGGGCGATCATGCGATCCCAGTCGCAGACGTCATCGGCCGTGATCGCGCGGCCGAATCCCGGCAGCCCGGCACGGTGCACGAGGACTTGTCGCGTGGTGATGGCGGCCTTGCCGCCCCGCGCGAACTCGGGCCAGTACGTCGCGACCGGTTCATCCAGATCGATCAGGCCGCGATCCCAGACCATCAGCGTCGCGATGGCGACGATCACCTTGGACGTCGAGGCAACTCGCACCAACGTGTCAGTTTCCCAGGGCTTGGTATGTACGAGGTCCCGGTACCCGCCCCACAGGTCGACCACCAACCGGTCGTCCATCATCACCGCGATGGACGCGCCCTCGTCGCTCCCTCGCTCGAAACCGGCGCGGAACAGATCGCGGAGCGGGGTGAATCGGTCGTCGCAGAACCCGTGCACGCCGGCCATCGCCACCGCGTTGCGCGGTCAGTCCTCGATGGCCGAATAGATCACGTTCTCGAAGCGCT
>JAUZEM010000490.1 GCA_030839005.1 Actinomycetota bacterium
CACCGAAGGATGCCACGCAGTTGAGGACCCAGGTCAGCTCGGCGTGGGCCCGGACGTGGCTCTGTACGAACAGCAGCGATCGCGCCTCGTCGAGCCCGGCCGCGACGAGCATGGTGGCGAGCCGCCGCGTCGACGCGGTGAGCTCGGACGGATCCCACGGCTGCGTCATCGCGTGCAAGTCGACGACGCAGAAGATGGCATGGTGGTCGCGGGCCTCGGCCGACCCGGCAGGAGGCTGGGTGTCGACCCACCGTCGCACGGCGCCGAGGTAGTTGCCGAGATGCATCTCACCGCTGGGTTTGATCCCGGAAAAGACCCGCGTCATGGGCGGCCACGCTAGCGGCCGTCTGCGGGGCGCTCCTGGACGTTTTCGCTGGTCGGCGCGCGGTACCACAGGCCTGTGATTCGGCGCGGGTAACCTGGCTCCGTGCCGTACGAGGTCTCGACACCCGTTTTCGAAGGCCCCTTCGACCTCTTGTTGCACCTGATCCTCAAGGAAGAGGTCGACCTCTGGCAGATCTCGCTCGCGCGCATCGTCGACGTGTTCTGCGCGGAGGTAGAGCGGATGGAGCGGGTCGACCTCGACGTCGCGACCGAGTTCCTGCTCATCGCCGCGACGCTCGTCGAGCTGAAGGCACGCCGCCTGTTGCCCGGCCGCGAAGACGTCGACCTCGACGAGGAGCTCATGCGATTCGAGGAGCGCGATCTGCTGCTGGCGCGCCTGCTCGAATGCAAGACCTTCCAGGACGCGGCGAGGGTCATGAACGAGCGGCTGCAGTCCGCGAGCCGCTCGATCGCGCGGGCGTCCGGGCCCGAGGAGCCATTCCGATCACTCGCGCCCGATCCGCTCGAACGGGTCGCACTCGAGGCGTTCCTCGCCGCCGCCCGTAGGGGTCTCGCACCGAAGCCGGCCGAGGAAGTCGAGACGACGCACATCGCGCCGATTCGTGCGAGCGTGCGCGATGCGATCGACACGGTGCTCGCATTGTTGCCCGAGCGCGGGGCGGTGCAGTTCCGTGAGCTCACGTACGGCGTGACCGAGAGGCTCGAGATCGTCGTGCGCTTCCTCGCGGTGCTCGAGCTGTTCAAGCAGGGCGTCGTCGATCTCGAACAGGTCGAGAGCTTCGGCGAGCTGATGGTGCGACCCCTGGCCGCAGGTGACCGGGTCGCGCTCGACGTCTCCTCCCTCGAAGAATGGGGTGACCAACCGACCGTGAGGTCGACGGTGGAAGAGACGAGGGTCCGGGAGCAGGTGTGAACGAGGACGACGAATCGCGGCGAGCGATAGAGGCGATCGTGCTGGCCGCGACCGAGCCCGTGCACCCGACGGTGATGGCCCAGCTCCTCGAGTTGTCCGTGGAGGCGATCGAGGATCTCTGCGCGCAGCTCGCGGTCGAGTACGAGGCGCAAGGCCGCGGATTCCAGCTCGCGCGGGTCGCGGGCGGCTACCGCTTCCAGACCCATCCCGACGCGTACGCGTACGTCGAACGCTTCGTGCTCGACGGTCAAACAGCACGCCTCTCGGGTCCGGCGCTCGAGACCCTCGCGATCATCGCCTACAAGCAGCCCGTCTCCCGCGCGCAACTGTCCGCGATACGGGGGGTCAACGTCGAGGCGACATTGAAGACGCTGGTGGCGCGCGGCTACGTCGACGAGATCGGGCACGACCCGTCTCCGGGGAATCCGTCGATGTTCGCGACCTCCCGCCTCTTCCTCGAACGATTGGGTCTGAACTCGCTCGCCGACCTGCCCGCGCTCGCCGACTTCGTGCCCGAGTCTTCGATCGTCGAGGCGCTCGAGCGCGGGCTGTTGATGTCGTCGGCCGGACCGTCCGGCTCGAGCGCCTCCGACGAATCCGTCTAGGTCCATGGTTGAACAGGGCGAGCGGCTCCAGAAGGTGCTCGCGCGTGCGGGTGTCGGCTCCCGTCGGACGAATGAGATGCTCATCGCCGAGGGTCGGGTCACGGTAAACGGCGAGGTGGCCGTGCTCGGCCGGCGCGTCGACGCCGAACACGATCGCGTCGCGCTCGACGGGGTGCCCGTGGTCGTCGACGAGAGCCTCGAGCACTGGGTGCTCAACAAACCCTCGGGCTACGTGACGACGGCGCACGATACGCATGGTCGCCCGACGGTGCTCGATCTCGTGCCCGTCGAGCCTCGGGTCTTCCCGGTCGGTCGCCTCGACTTCGACACCGAGGGGCTCCTGCTGCTCACGAACGACGGCGAGCTCGCGCAACTGCTCACCCACCCTCGTTACGGTGTGGAGAAGGAGTACTTCGCCGAGGTCGAGGGCAAACCGTCGCCGGCCGACCTGCGCGCGTTGCGAGCCGGCGTGGAGCTCGACGACGGTCCGACCCGTCCGGCTCGGGTGAAGGTCGTCCAGCAATCGGCGAGTGGGACAACCGCGCTGACGATCGTCGTGAAGGAGGGCCGGAAACGGATGGTGCGCAGGATGTGCGCGGCCGTCGGCCACCCCGTCGTTCGGCTCGCCCGCACCCGCATCGGAACGCTTCGCGATCCGCACCTCGCACCGGGTACGTGGCGCGCGCTGGCGGCCGGCGAGGTACGCGCCCTCTATGCCGCCGCGCTCGACGGCATCGAGAAGGCATCCGAGTAACGTGACGAGCCGTGAGATTGCTGGCACTGCGGGGCGCGACGACCTTCGACGAGGACACGAAGGCCGAGATCGAAAACAAGACGCAGGCGCTTGTTCGCGAGATGCTCGAACGCAATTCCGTCGCGCACGATGATCTCGTGAGCATCATCTTCACCGCGACCGATGATCTCACCGCCGAGTTTCCTGCCACCGCGGCCCGCGCGCTCGGCCTTGGTGATGTGCCGTTGCTGTGCGCCCGGGAGCTCGGCATCGTGCACGGGATGACGCGCACGATCCGAGTGCTGATGCATTTCTACGGCGATCAGAAGCGCGGCGATCTCCATCACGTGTACCTCGAGGGCGCACGGTCGCTCCGCGACGACCTTCCCGAGTAGTCGTGCGAGCCGCAGTCATCGGCACGGGCCTGATCGGCGGCTCGATCGGGCTTGCGCTCGCCGAGCTCGGACATGACGTCGTCGGCTTCGACCGCGACTCCGATCGGCTGGACCGCGCCCGGAAGCTGGGCGCGGTCGGATCGATCGCCGGTGATCTCCAGCACGCCGCGAGCGGGGCAGACGTCGCGTTCGTCGCGCTGCCCGTCGGCGCGATCGCCGACGCGGTGGCTCAGCTGCTCGAAGGCGGCGTGCCGCTCGTGACCGACGTGGGATCGGTGAAGGGTCCGATCGTCGCGGAAGTGGCTCGTCGCTGCCCCGCGCACGCGAGCCGGTTCATCGGAGGCCATCCCATGGCCGGCTCCGAGCAAGAGGGCATCGACGGCGCGCGACCTGACCTGTTCGTCGGAGCCGCCTGGGTGCTGACCCCGACACCGGCGACTGCGGAGGATGCGTACACGACGTTGCGCGGGCTCGTGCGCGATCTGCAGGCGGAGGTCGTGGCCGTGACGCCCGAAGATCACGATGTTCTCGTCTCGTTCGTCAGTCACGTGCCCCAACTCGCGGCATCGACGCTCATGGACGTTGCGACGACGCACGAGGCCCAACACCGCGCGTTGCTGCGGCTCGCCGCAGGAGGTTTTCGCGACATGACGCGAATCGCGGCGAGCCAACCGACGATCTGGCTCGACATCCTGACGTCGAACCGCGATGCGATCCTGGGCGCGCTCGACTCATATCTCGCGGGACTACAGAACGCGCGCGCGATCGTTGCCTCGGGCGATCGTGAGGCGTTGGAGGCGTTGCTCGACCGTGCGCGCGCCGCCCGTCGAAACCTTCCCGTGGGGATCTCGATGACGACGAAGCTCGTCGAGTTGCGCATTCCGGTGCCCGACCGTCCCGGTGTGCTCGCCGAGGTGACGACGCTGGCGGGACGTCTCGGCGTCAACGTCGCCGATGTCGAGATCGCCCACTCGAAAGAAGGCGGCGCGGGTGTGCTGGTACTCATCGTCGCCGCCGACGAAGCCGGTGCGTTCGAGGCCGGACTGCATCAGCTCGGTTACCACACCGGTCGGACGGACATCGCGTGAGCGCCCGACCAATGGATGTGCCGGACGTCCTCGTCGTCGGCGGCGCGCGACCGCTCCGGGGGCGGTTGCGGGTTCCCGGCGACAAATCAATCTCCCACCGGGCACTGATCTTCGGCGCACTCGCGGCTGGTTCGAGCGCGATCACGAATCTCGCAACCGGCGACGACGTACGCGCGACGGCACGCGTGCTCGCGCAGCTGGGTGCGACGGTTGGATCCGAAGGCGATGCCGTGATCGTGAGCGGCGGAGGTGTCGCGGGTTTCACCGAACCGGAGGACGTGCTCGACTGCGCGAACAGCGGCACGACGATGCGGGTACTGGCGGGTGTGCTCGCGGGGCGGCCGTTCCTTTCGGTGCTGAGCGGCGACGCGTCGCTGCGCGCGCGTCCGATGGGGAGGGTCGTCGAACCGCTGCACGCCATGGGTGCCGACGTCGACGGGCGCGCGGGAGCGACGTGCGCGCCGCTCGTCATCCGGGGCGCGGCGCTGCGCGCCGTCCGCCACGAACTCGTCGTGGCGAGCGCGCAAGCGAAGACGGCCCTGTTGCTCGCGGGCTTGCAGGCCGAGGGAGAGACCGAGGTCGTCTCTCCCTCGCCGAGTCGCGATCACACCGAGCGGATGCTCGCCGCCCTCGCGGCACCGATCGTCGTCGACGGCCTGTGCGCTCGCATCGCGCGGGGAGCGCCGCGATCGTTCGAGCTCGACGTGCCAGGAGACCCGTCGTCGGCCGCGTTCTTCGCGGTCGCGGCGGCGATCACGCCGGGATCCGACATCGTCATCGAATCCATGTCGTGTAATCCGACGAGGGTGGGCTTCGTCGGGGTGCTGCGGCGTATGGGCGCCGACGTGGAGCTGACAGTGAGCGGCGAGGTGTGCGGTGAGCCGGTCGGCGAGTTGCGGGTGCGGGCGTCGGAGTTGTGCGGCACCACGATCGCCGGCGACGAGGTCCCCACGGTGATCGACGAGATCCCGGCGCTCGCGGTCGCGGCCGCCTTCGCCGACGGCGTGACCGAGGTTCGGGACGCGGCGGAGCTCGTCGTCAAGGAGAGCAACCGCATCGGGACGTTGCACGAGGAGCTCGCCAAGCTCGGCGTGGGAGTCGAGGCGCGGGGCGACGGCCTGGTTGTCCGCGGTGGGCGCGCGGCAGCCGCCGACCTCAGCAGTCACGGAGATCACCGCATCGCCATGGCGATGGCGATCGCCGCGAACGCGCTGGCCGCGGATTCGACCGTGCACGGCTGGCGCGCGGTCTCGTCGTCGTACCCGGAGTTCGCGCGGGATCTCGAGCGTCTGACCGGAGCCGGGACGCGATGACGATCGTCATCGCGATCGACGGGCCGTCGGGCTCGGGTAAGTCGACGGTGGCGCGCGCGGTCGCGGCGGAGCTCGGCCTCCCGGTGCTCGACACCGGCGCGATGTATCGGGCGGTCACGCTCGCCGCGCTCGACGCGGGAGCCACGCTCGACGACGCCACTACCTGCGCAACCATCGCGCGGGCGAGTGAGATCAGCGTCGAGGACGGTGTGACGATGCTCGACGGCCGGGACGTCAGCCGCGAGATCCGGGGCCCGCTCGTCACCGGCGCGGTTTCGATCGTCTCCGCCCATCGGGAGGTGCGCGAGATCCTCGTCGCGCGCCAGCGCGCGTGGGTTGCGCGCCACGGCGGCGGGGTCGTGGAGGGGCGCGATATCGGAACGGTCGTGTTTCCCGACGCGACCGTCAAAGTCTTCCTGGTCGCGAGCGAGGACGAGCGGGCCCGTCGCCGCCACCGTGACGAGATCGCGGCCGCGCGCGCGGTCGCGGTCGAGGAGGTCAAAGCCGCGCTCGACCGGCGCGACGCGTTCGACGCCGGGCGCGTGGTGTCGCCAATGCGTGCAGCCGACGATGCGATCGTGATCGACACGACGAATCTCGACGTCGACTCGGTCGTCACCGAAGTCGTCGCACGCGCCCGATCTTCGGAGGCCCGCTGATGCTCTTTTACAACACCGTTCGCTTGATCGTGGCCGGCGGCATGTCGGCGGTGTACCGGGCGCGCATGCGAGGTCGGGACCGCCTGCCTGCGCAGGGCGGCTACGTGCTGGCACCGTCGCACCGTTCAATGATGGACATCCCGCTCGCGGCGTGGTTGTCGCGGCGGCCGCTGCGGTACATGGGCAAGGCGTCGCTGTTCCGGATCCCCGTGGTCGGCTCGTTCTTTCGGAGGCTCGGCGGCTTCGAGGTCGCGCGGGACGGGACCGATCGCAAGGCGCTGCGCGATTCGATCGCGATGCTGCAGGCGGGCGAGGTGCTCCTCGTGTACCCGGAAGGAACGCGCCAGCTCGGCCCGAAGATCCAGCCGTTGCAGCCCGGTGCTGCTTATCTCGCCCTGCGCTCGGGCGTGCCGATCGTCCCGGTCGGGGTCGCGGGTACGGAGGAAATCCTGCGTCGCCACGGCCGAAGGCTGCCGCGTTTCGGCCGGGTCGTGATGGTTGTCGGCGAACCGATCGCCGTCCCGCCCCGCACGGGTGGTGTGGTGTCGCGCGAGCAGGTCGATGCGCTCACGGCTCGGCTGCAGGATGCGCTGCAGTCGGTATTCGACGAAGCGAACGAGCGGCGCGGGGGCGGGTAAGGATCGTCGCGTCAGTCGCCGAATGCGGCGAGGACTCTGGACGCGTCGAGCGTGCGATCGTCGGCGAAGGGACCGCCCGCGCCTCGTACCGCAGTGACGTCGCCGCCGAGCATGAGTGCGGCGGCCGCGTCGAGCGCCGGGATCAGCTCGCGGAGCTCTCGGGGGGGCGGGAAGTACTCGTCTTCGTCGGTGACCCGTACCACTTCGACGCCGTCGCGCGGCGCGAGGCGGGCGATCACCGACTCCACCAATTCCTCGGGCGCGCTCGCGCCGGCGGTGACGCCAACGGTGCGGGCGTCGCGGATCGCGCCCGCGTCGAGCTCGTCCGGCCCGTCGACACGCAGCACGATCGGACAGCCCGCCTCGCGCGCGACCTTTGTCAGCGCGATCGTGTTGGACGAGTTCGCGCTGCCGATCACGACGACGGCGTCGGCGCGCCGCGCGATGTCGATCAGCGCGTCCTGACGGTTCGTCGTCGCGAAGCAGAGATCATTGCGCGATGCGGTCCACACTTCGGGAAAACGTTCACGCGTGCGCGCGACTACTCCTGCCCATTCGTTCTGCGCGAGTGTGGTCTGCG
>JAUZEM010000508.1 GCA_030839005.1 Actinomycetota bacterium
CGGCGCCGCTATCTGGGCCCTCGGCGGGCACGGCCGAAGCCACGACGCCGCCCGCACCACGCGACGCCGACGCCGCGCCCGCCCCTGGGTGTACGTCACCCTGCCCGGCGACCCCACCTGAGCCAACGCCGCGGGACGGCGGTGCGGGGCCGACCGGTCGGCCGACTCGTCAGCGGCGTCGGCGCCACCACGGTTCCGGCGCGCGGCGCCCGAAGCTCAGTTTCTCGGCGTAGAGCACCGCTTCGCTTCGTACGTGCGCAGGGACTGCGGTCGTTCCGGTCTGGCGCTCGCCGGTCGCCGGTCCTGGAGACGGCTCCTCCGGACTCGGTGCGGCGCCGAGCGTGGTCCCGAGCATGTGCAGCGCCAGGTCGGCGCGCTCGAGGGCGCGGCCGCGTTCCTCGGCGATGGCGCGCCACTTTTCGACCTCCGCGCGCAGGAGCGTCAGCTCCGCCGCGGCGACGGCTTCGGCCAGTTCGGTACGGAGTCGCGCGAACCGGTCGGTCCCGATGAGGGTCGCAGCGGTCGGTTGCGACGACGTGATGACGGGGAGGACGCGCTCGTGCTCGGGCGGGCTCGCGAGGTCGAGGGGACCGAGCCCCGCGGCCTCCAGATCGCCGACTGGGATTCGCCAGACGCGCGCGTCCGGTCGATCGCAGTCGGTGTCTTTGTACGCACGCGGGAAGACGCCCGCCGCGAGTCGTCGCCGGATCGAGCGGCTGTTGATTCCCGTCGCGTATTCCGCCTCGCGAATGGTGAGGGCGTGCGCCGGTGGCTCGATCGGTTGGCGGCCCGGGTTCGGGGAGATCATCTCGGGTCTATCTTGCCCGCGAATGCGCCCCCGACTCGCGTCTGCGTCGCCACGGAAGGGGCCGCCAGCCGAGGTCACTCGCGACGAGACCGAGTGCGAAGATCACCAGCGGGCAGACGAGGAGCGCGACGAACAGGGCGTTCGGGTGATGCGCCAGCGCGGTCCTGCCGAGGTTGAAGAGCGGTCCCGGCGCGAGCACCTTGGGCGGTGCGATCCGCGGCGCGCCAAAGTTGAACGGCGAGAAGTACAGCGGTGGCGCGCTGTTCCTTGCATCGCCCACGGTCGTCGTCGTCCTGGTCGCGGCCGCGGCATCGGTCTGCGCGTGCTTGTTCGTCCGCCGTTTGGGCGGCACGCTCTTGGCGGCTTTGACGGTCGGCGGCGGCTTGTGGCGCCTTATACCGAACTGCAACTGCGCGACCGAGGTGGTTGGTGACCGCGTTGCCGACACGAAGGGCCGAGTCGCCGCCCTGGTGGTCGAGCTCTCGGGAACCGGTGGGATTCCCGCCGCGATCGTCAACGTCGACACGATCGACGGGCTGGGCTCGAAGGCGAGCACGTTCGGGTCGAGCGCGACGCCGAGTCCGTCGGTCGTGGGGCCGGGCCCGGAAGAATCGCCCGCGACTGTCGTCGTCGTTGTTGTTGTTGTTGTTGTAGTTGCGGTCGTCGTCGTTGTGTCCGTTGTCGCCGTCGTCGTCGGAACGGTCGATGTCGTTGAATCCGCGGCCACGGTCGTGGTCGTCGTGGTCGTCACCCGCGGTCGGATCGGCAGTGACAACGCACCGTTGAGGCCGCCCTCGTCGCCCGCGCATTGCTTCGTCCCGTCGGGGATCGCGCCCACGTCGAGGTTGTCGTCGACCAGCCTCGCAGTGCGGCTGGTCGGATCCTGATGGGCCACAGGTGCAAGCGGTGTGCCGCCGACCGTGGCCGTCGAAAGGTGCACCGCGAAGGGACCGACCGGGCAGTCGAGCATGTAGGACCCGGTCGCGTCGGTCGCGGGTTTCTGCTGCGACCACAAGAGCTCCATCGACCCACCGAGCGTGGCCGTGCCGGTGGTCGTGTCGACGGTCCCGGCGAAGTCGCTCGTGGCCGCGGCTCGCACTGTGAACCGCCCGAACGCGGGGCCGGGCGTCGAGACCGAGACGTCGACGAGTGCGAACGCGAGACGGTCGCGCGGGATCGTGAAGGCTCCGTCGGGCGCGATCCCAAGGGTGATCGGGAAGGGGGTCGTGAAGGTGGCGACGTCGGTCGTTCTGGTCAGCATCGCCACGTTCAGTGAGATGCGCGCCGGAAGACGACTCGCCGGCGCGGCACCGGCTCGCGAGAAGCACGTGGGCCCGACGACCGCGATGACGACCGCGTAGTACGCGATCACCGCAAGCAAGCGGCGTCGAGAACCTCCACGTCTCAACACGCCCGCGCCCCCTCGTCCTCCTGACCGGGTAAACATCAAGGATACCCGCGGTGTGCGGGTGCGAATCACCGCGGCGGGGGCGGAAATTGGCCGCTCGTCCGCTCCGGTCACGGACGAAGGCCGCGAATCGTCACGACTGTGGTTGGGTGCGGCGTCGCCCACGAACCGCGAGAATCGCGCTCGCGGCAACGATCACTGCGGCCCCCAGCGCGACGAGCGCCCAGAGTCCGCCGTTGTCGGACGACTTCGTCGCCTTCGTCGTGCTCGGCGCGGCCGTCGTACCCGGCGCGGTCGTCGTGCTCGTGGTCGTGGTCGGCAGCGGCAGCGGAGTGCGGGTCGGGGCGAGCCTGCCCTCGAAGCCCGCGATCGTGCGCTGCGGTTCCGGGGCGCGGATCCACTTCTCGTTGTTGGGTGGTTTCGCCGCCGCGTCCGCGTTCGGGGCGCCGACCCACGCGTTCGTGCCGTCCGAGGCGTAAAAGATGAGCAAGGTGCCTTGCGAATCGGTCGCGACGCTGAGCCGCGAGACGGGCAGGGACGACGGCGGTCGCTCGTTGGGAGGATTTTGGAATACCGAGTAGGCGACCCAGGTCTGCATGAAGGCGGTTGCCTGGTTTGCGTCGAGCGTGCGCGGCTTGGCTCCGGGCGAGTTGACCACGGCGCCGACCACCGAGATGCCGGTCAGCAGCTCGGGCGGCAAAGCGGGGACAGTCGTCGAGGTCGTCAGCGCGTTGCCGGCGCCCGCGGTCAATGCGACGGGGAGCGCCGTCCACGCCAGCACGCACGCGAGCCATACCAG
>JAUZEM010000519.1 GCA_030839005.1 Actinomycetota bacterium
CGATCGATCGAACCGTTCGGCGTCAGGATGTCGTTGCGCAGGTGCGTGTAACCGTCGAACAGGAACGTGCTCGGCAGGATCGACATCGGATGCGTTCCGAGCTCACCCATTGGCAGCATCGTCTCGGCGAGGGGCGCGTCCTGCACACTCGCGAAGACGTCGGCGGCTTGTCCGCTGTACGTCTCGTACTCGTCGATCACGGCTTCGATGGGCCACGTCCGGCGTTCGGCGACCGCCGGCTCCATGGCGCTCTCGGTGTCGCTGGTGGTGTCGGGCAGGAAGGCCGGGTCGATCACACCGTGCAGGGTGCAGGCCATGTGGCCCATCACGTCGCGAATCGTCCAGCCCGCGCACGCGGACGGGAGGAGCCACTCCGCGGGCGTCATGTCCTTGGCGACGGTCAAGATCGCCTCGCGCTCGGCGCGGAATCCCTCGACTGCGAGCTGACTCATGAGACCCCCTTAGCTCCGCGGAACCTGCGACCACGGCAGGTCTCGGTCGACGCGCGGTTCGCCGGGCAGGCCCAGGATGCGCTCGCCGAGGATATTGCGCATGATCTCCGACGTGCCACCTTCGATCGAGTTGGCGCGGGCGCGCAGGAACATCTTGCGCGACGAGCCGAGCGGCGCGTCGAGGCCGGCCTCGTCGGGCCGCTTGAACGCGTAGTCGTAGCCGACGAGGCCGTCGGCGCCGAGGAGGTCGATGCACAGGTCGTATGTCGCCTTGTTCATGTTGGCGAGCGCGAGCTTGGCGATCGAACCCTCCGGGCCGGGATTCCCGGCGCGGGCCTTGGCGGAAGCGCGCTGGTTCGTATAACGCAAGACTTCGCTCTCGATCCACAGCCGCGCGATTCGGTCGCGGCTGACCGCGTCGCGCTCGGCGTCGGGCCGCTTGCTCCACAGATCGAGCGCCTCCTGTATGCCCGACACGCGCTTTCCGTTGCCCCCGCCGCCGCTCGCGGCGCCGATCGTGGTGCGCTCGTTCATCAGCGTGGTCATCGAGACACGCCAGCCGTCGCCGATGTCGCCGATTCGATCGGCGTCCGCGATGCGCGCGTCGGTGAGATAGACCTCGTTGAACTCCGCCTCACCCGTGATCTGGCGCAACGGCCGCACCTCGACGCCGGTCGCGTGCATGTCGACCATGAAGTAGGTAAGTCCCTTGTGCTTCGGGAGCTCCGGATCGGTGCGCGCCACGAGCATTCCGCGATCGGCGACGTGCGCGAGCGTGTTCCATACCTTCTGGCCGTTGACGACCCACTCTTCGCCGTCGCGTACCGCGCGCGTCGCGAGCCCCGCGAGATCGGAGCCCGCGCCCGGCTCGGAGAACAGCTGACACCAGATCTCCTCGCCCGTGAACATGGGTCGCAAGGCACGCCGACGGAGGTCGTCGCTGCCGTGCGTAACGACCGTCGGGCCCGCGAGCGAGAGGCCGAAGAACAGCGTGCTTTGCGGTGCCGCGGCACCGGCCTCGCGCAGGCGCCGGTCGATGTGACGCTGCACGATCGGCGGAAGATTCAGGCCGCCGAATCCTTCGGGGAAGTGCACCCACGCCAGGCCCCGGTCATATTGCGCGCCGCGAAACGCGGCCGGTTCGGTGCGCTCGGGATCTTGCGAATGCAGCAGATCGTCGATCACGGCGTCGACGCGGGAGAGATCGTTGTCGGCCATGGGGTGAGCGTAACGTCATCGCGCGCACGGCGTGCCGGCGATCGACCAGCCGGGGGCTGAACTACTTGGTTGTGGCGATGCCGCCGTCGACGGGGATCACCGCGCCCGTGACGTACGCACCGGCGCGGCTCGCGAGGTAGATCGCGATACCGGCCATATCGTCGGGCCGGCCGATCCTTCCGAGAGGCGACGATCGCGCGATCGTGTCGCCGAACACGCGCAGGGTCGCGGCCATCATCTTGGACTCGAACGGTCCGGGCGCGACGGCATTGACCGTGACATTGCGCGGGCCGAGCTGGCGCGCGAGATGACGCGTCAACTGATGGATCGCAGCCTTGCTCGTCGAGTACGCGTAGGTCTCCAGCAGGGGAACCTGGATGCCGTCGATCGAGCCGATGTTGATGACGCGTGCGGGATCGTCGGCCGTACCGGCGGCCTCCAGCAGCGGCACCAGCGCACGCGTCAGCAGGAACGGCGATCTCGCGTTCAGTGTCATCACCTTGTCCCACGCGTCGGCGGGATACTCGGCGAGAGGCGCGCCCCATGTGGCACCCGCGTTGTTCACGAGGATGTGGAGCCGGGACTCGCGTTCCGAGACCGCCGCGGCTAGGCGCGCGCATTCGTCCTCTTGTGACAGGTCGGCCGGGATGGCCATGCACGTCCCGACCTTCGAGAGCTCGGCCGCGATGTCGTCACACGCCTCGGCCTTGCGTGACGTGATGTACACCTTCGCCCCGGCCTCGACGTAGCCACGGGCGATCATCAGCCCGATGCCCCGGCTTCCGCCCGTGACCAGGGCGGTTTTGCCGGCGATGTCGAAGAGATCTGCCATCGTGCCTCCTGAACCCGCTGCGCCGAGCAGGGTTTCCCGGCGCCGAGCAGGGCGCGGGATACTAGGGGTGATCCAAGGCACCGGGCACGGCGAAGAATGATTCGGGAGAATGCTCGAATCGGGTCCGAAGGCGCGCGGGGAGTCGGATGACGGTGGACGAGGGAACGGCGTGGGAGCACGATGTGAAGACACGCCTGATCGCGCGTGATCCCGGCGCGCTGACCGAGATGTACGACCAGTTCGGTTCCTACGTGTTCGGTCTCGCCGCCCGAGTGATCGGCGATCGGCGCGCCGCCGAGGACGTCACCCAGGACGTTTTCCTGTCGATGTGGGAACGGCCCGAGGCGTTCGATCCCGAGCGTGGACGGTTGCGCACGTTCATGGGCACGGTCGCACACCGGCGGGCGATCGATCTGGTGCGGCGGGAGGAAGCGCGGCGGCGCCGCACCGCGCGCGATGCAGCCGGCGTGCTCCCGATTCCCGACGTGGACGAGTTGGCCATCGCCATCGTCACTGCCGAGCACGTCCGCGCCGAGGTCGAGCAGCTGCCGGCCGAGCAACGCGAAGCGATCCAGCTCGCGTACTTCGGCGGCCGCACCTATCGACAGGTCGCCGACGAGTTGGGTATCCCCGAAGGAACCGCCAAATCACGTATGCGACTCGGCCTGCGCCGGGTCGCCGATGCGCTCGCCGCCAAGGGTATGGAGCACACATGGACCTGACCGGGGAGGAGTTCGAGGACATGGTCGGCGCGTACGCGCTCGACGCCTGCGAACCCCACGAGGTCGAGGCGATGGAGCGTTACGTTGCGGGGCATCGGGAGTCCGCGGCCGACGTCGAGCGGCTACGCGAGGTCGCGGCGGGTCTGGGCGCGGCGGGTGCCTCCACTCCGCCGGTAACGGTGCGCGAGCGCTTGCTGCACGCCGCCGCGGACCGGGTCTCCCCGCTGGCGGCCGACATCGCGCTGCAGAGGGAGACCGATCGTTTCGACTCGTTTCTGAGCACCCTGGTCGAGCGCGACCTCGGAGTGCTGACGCACAACGGCCTCACGGTGCGCGAGCTCGTGCAGCATGTCGAGGCGATCGATCGCGCCTTCATCGAGGCCGCCGACGTGCCGACGAGCGCGTACATCGGATCGCGCGAAGTCGAGGTCGTCACCGCCCGCGACCTCTCCGAGCGCGTCGGCGAGCCGTTCGCCGAGACGGTCACCCGCTTCCGCCGCACGCGCCGCCGGCTCGTGGGCTTGCACGAGCAACTCCCCGCGGATCGACGCGTCGCCGGATACGAGCGCGACGACACGCTCGTGATCCGTGTCTTCGAGACGTGGACGCACCACGACGACCTCCGGCACGCGCTCGGTCGCGACTCGGCCCTCCCCGACGCCGAGGTCATGCGTTCCATGGCGGAGCTCGCCATGAAGGCGTTGCCGCTCGCACTCGCGGCGAGGGGTTCGGCGCGACCCGGACACACCGCCCGGGTCGTGCTCGAAGGTCCGGGCGGGGGCGAGTGGACCGTCGCCTGCGCGCCCGGCGAATCACCGGCGCTCAACCCCGACGTCGTGGTGCGGGCCTCGGTTGTCGACTGGTGCCGGAGGTTCGCCGACCGGATCGAGCCCGACGACGTGATGGCGAGGGTGGACGGCGACGCCGGGCTCGCCCGCGACCTGGTCGCGGCCGCCAACGCGTTCGCCGGTCTCTAGCGCCTCGGGCTGCCGCGCCTCGGAGGTCTCCTCGCAGCGGAGGTGCGCGGGGCTAGGACGCAGCTTCGGTCGAGCCGTCGCCCGCGCCGGCGAGGTTGTTCGCTTCCATCTGCTTTTCGATCTCTGCGATCTCGGCGACCTTGGCGTCGATCTGCGCCGGCGCGTCGAGCGGTGCCTCGTTGCGCTTCTGCGCGACGACGAGCGCGCCGATCTCCTCGCAGAGGTCGTTGATCTTCTTCTGCAGGCGCACGTCCTCGAGTTTCTCCTTGCCGACCGCAGTTGCGTGCTTGGCCTGGTCGGCAGCTTTGCCGGCCGCGTCCTTCACCTTGTCGAGAAAACCCATGTAGACCTCCGACAGAAGAGCGAGTCGCCAGCGAGGCTATCCGAGGGTGAGGCCCTTGTAACCGTCTCCAAAGCCGACGGCGCGCAACGCCGCGGCGTGGGGCGACGAACGCGCGGGTTCGTCGTCGATGCGTTCGATGCGGATCCGCGGGAGGCGTCCTTGCTTGTGCGCTTCGACCAGCGCCTCGGCCCAGACTTCGATTCGTCCGGCGTCGCCGACGCCCGCGCCAAAGGTGACGAGTGCCTTGCCGCCGCGTTCGAGGTACGCGGCGCATTCGCCGTCGACGAGAACCACATACGCGCCGGCCGACCGCGACGGCCGGGCGGAACCTCCGGGCCGCTCGGGCCACGACAGGGCCGCGCCAAAGGGCTGCGCGGGGTCGGTGGCCGCGACCACGAGCACGCGCGCCCGGCTCTCGTGGTCGATTGTCCGGTGCGCGCGCAACCGATCTACGGCGCCGGGGAGCGCGAATTGCGCGGCGCCGAGCCCGGCCACGAACCAACCTCGTCGCGCCCGTCCCGACTCCTCGAGCGCACGCAATACCGGGTACACGCCGGCGAAACCGCCCGGCGCGCCTTCGGCGCGCACCGCCTCTCGCGTGACGACGCCTTGGCGGGCGAGCAGTTGCAACGCCGCGGCGTGCGAGCGCTCGGTCGGCGACGGCTCGGCTTCGACCAAGGGAACGACGAGCGACCATCGGCCCGCGCCCGCGGGCGGCCCGAGGCGCGTGAGCCGGCCGGGATGCGGACGGCCGCGCGCCGATCGCCTGGCGGCCGAGGTGCGCCTCGGGACGCGGAGCGGTCCGAAGGTGTCGTTCGTGATCTCGCCCGCCCACACGAGGTCCCATAGCGCGGTGAGCACGACATTGTCGTCGGCGGTTCCGGTCGCGGCGACGAGGTCGGGCCAGAAGCTCGCGCCGGCCCGCAGCAGACGGTCGCGGATCGCATCGTGGACCTCGCCGGCGGGAGCGCCCTCGAGCGCGGGACGGGTCGCGAAGAGACGCACGCGATCGCGGAAGAACACGCGGACTCGCCCGTCGTCGGCGCCGAGCGCGCCCGCGCCGATCCAGACGAGCTCGCCCGCCGCGCACAGCTCGTCGAGCATGCTCGGGCGGTAGCCGTCGACTCGCGCCGGCAGCACGTCGCGCTCGAGGACGGAAGCGGGAATCGGCACCCCCTGCAGCTGCTCGAGTGCCTCGACCAAGGCGTCGGTACCGCGCCGGCCTCGTCCGACGTTCTGCCAGGCGCACAGGAAGCGCGCGTAGGTGGACGCGTCGACCGGCTCGATCTCGTGCCGGAGGGCGGCGAGTGAACGGCGGCGCAAGATGCGCAGGACGTTCGTGTCGCACCACTCGCGCTCGATCCCACCGGGGCGGAACTCGCCGAACACGACGCGGCCCTCGGCGTCCAGCCGGGTGAGCGATTGGCGCGCGCGCTCGAGCGAGACGTCGAAGCGCGCCGTGAGCTCCTCGATCGTGAAAGGGACGTGCGTGCGCGCGTAGCGGGCGACGACGTCGTCGAGCGGTCGTTCGACGGGATCGGTGAAGGC
>JAUZEM010000434.1 GCA_030839005.1 Actinomycetota bacterium
CGTCGCTTTCGGCCTTGGTCGTCAACCGATCGTGCTCCGCGTCGTCGACGGTCTCGGCTTCGTCGATGAGCAGATCGGGGATATCGCCGTCGAGAACGCGATAACGACGACGCAGCCGCGGGTTGTACAGCGACTGCTCCTCCGCGAAGTACAAGAGCGGGCCCTTGTCCTGGGGGCACGCGAGGATCTCGAGGAGTTTCGGGTCGAGCGCCATGTCGCGCAGACTATCGGCGCGGGGCGCGACGCCGCCGGGTCGCTCGTGGTCCGTTCAACGCGCCTGTCCTCGAACGAGCGCGAGCACCTCCGACGTGTGCGCCTCGCACTGCGCGGCGTCAGGGGCTTCCAAGTTGAGGCGCAGGAGCGGCTCGGTGTTGCTCGGTCGCAAGTTGAACCACCACTCACCGCAGTCGACCGTCAAACCGTCGAGTCGATCCTGCGGACACGCCGAGTATTCCGCCGCTACCGCGGCGATGATCGCAGCCGGATCGTCGACCCGAGAGTTGATCTCGCCGCTCTGCAGGTAGCGCTCGAAGGGCTTGCGCAGCTCGGACAGCGGTACGCCCGCACGGCTCAGCTGCTCCAGCACCAACAGCGCGGCGATCGACCCCGAGTCGGCGCGCCAGTTGTCGCGGAAGTAGTAGTGCGCGGAATGCTCGCCGCCGAAGATCGCGCCGGTCTCGGCCATGACCTGCTTGATGAACGAATGGCCGACACGCGCGCGGACGGGGATCCCTCCGTGCTCGCGAATGATCTCCGGCACCGACCGGGAGACGATGAGGTTGTGCACCACCGACTCTCCGGGATGGCGATCGAGGATGCCCGCCGCGACGATGGCGGTCGTCGTGGAGCCACTGATCGCCACGCCCTTGTCGTCGACGAGGAACATCCGATCGGCGTCGCCGTCGAACGCGAGCCCGACGTCGGCGTGCAGATCGAGGACCGCGCGTTGCAGATCCTTCAGGTTCTCGGGTTGGATCGGGTCGGCCGGGTGGTTCGGGAACGATCCGTCGAGCTCTCCGTACAGGACCGTCAACGAGAACGGCAGGCCCTCGAACACCCGCGGGACGACGAGCCCGCCCATGCCGTTGGCTGTGTCGGCCACGACCGCGAGCGGCTTCAGCGCCGCCGGGTCGACGAACGAGCGCACGTGCTCCCCGAAGGCCTCGAGCAGGTCGACCCGCTCCACCTTGCCCGCGACCTCTCCCCGCGACGTGACGCCGGACGAGACCATCTCCTTGATCTGTACAAGACCGGTCTGCTCGCCGACCGGGGCGGCGCCGGAGCGGCAGAGCTTGATGCCGTTGTAGTTCGCCGGATTGTGACTGGCGGTCAACATCGCGCCCGGCGCGTCGAGACGCCCCGAGGCGAAGTACACGAGGTCGGTCGAGGCCAGGCCGACGTCGGTGACGTCGGCGCCCGCGAGCGTCGCACCCTCGATGAATGCCGCCGCGAGCGACTCCGACGAGGACCGCATGTCGCGGCCGACGACGAGATGCTGCGCGCCGGTGAAATGCGCGAAGACGTTGCCGATGCGGCGGACGAGCGCCTCGTCGAGGTCGTCGGGATAGACGCCGCGAATGTCGTAGGCCTTGAAGACTCCGTCGAGCGACACGCTGTGCTCCCACCCACTTCCCAAGCGCAGTTCCGGCCTCAGGGACGGATCATGGTAGCGCCGGCTCCGGTTCCTTCCGGTCCGGCGGATCGTCCTCGGAGGGACCGGGACGTGGGCCCTCCACAGAAGTATTCGGCGCGTCCGCGTCGTGACTGTCGTCACCGCTGTGCTCGTCGCGCCGAGCGTCCGGTTCGCCCGCGCGCTCTTCGTCGTCGCGGTCTTCGTCGTCTCCGGCTGCGAACCGGCGGGCGCCGGTCCAGAGTCCGAGCAGTACGAGCCCGACGGCTCCACCGACGGTGATCGCGCGTCCGGCCCAGTCGGCGGTGGTCAACCCGTAGCTCAGCTCGACATGCGTCGACGTCGGTACGACGACCATCAGGTTCGGGGCGAGACGGTACGGACCCTTCGCGCCGGAGACGTGCCAATTCGGGAAGTACGACTCCTTGACCTCGACAGGTTTTCCGACTTCGGAGACGTCGAAGGAGATCTTGTCGACGGTCGTACGGACATTGCTCACCTCCGCGGGCGTGACGACGCGCAGCTGGGCTTTGGCGAGGTCGCTCGCTCTGACGCGCGTCCACTCGCTCGGGCCCGTCTGCGCATACGCAGTGCTCAGCGCCTCTCGATTGACCCACCACGGCGCGGTCGTGCACTCCCAGCCGTCCTGCATGCGGGGCTCGGCGCCCGATGACGGGTCCCAGGTCTGGTCCCAACACTTGGAATACTTCGGCCGACCGCTCGGCAGCGACGTCAGGACCACGGGCTCGCGGTCCATCCCGACGACGAGGTCACTGTTGGCGACCTGGTAGACCTTCCAGTCCTTGAGCTCCTTGTCGGGCGGCGGGCCCGCGATCGGCGGGTTCTGAGGGATGTCCTTCACCAGCGTGAGCTGTTTGTTCGTGCTCGCCAGTTTCTGCATCTCGGGGGTCCACGCCATGTAGTACCGGACGCCGAGCATTTGCAGGTGGCGCACGCACAGATCAAAGTCGGCGGTAGCGGAACCGTAGACCAGCCCTCGCACCGGGTTCGACGGATGTTGAGCGCATTCGCTCACCGTGAGGAAGTGGTAGTCGGTCGTCGCCGACGACTCGAAGTAAATGCCCTCCATCGAGGCGATCTTCCCGTGCGTGAAGTACGGCAGCAGCATGAGCGCCAGGCTCGTGCCGTAGCTGTTGATCGCGTCCGGTTCACCCGATGACGGCTCCCAGAGCGCGCGGCCGTTGCCGTGCGAGTCGGCGACCTGTTCCATGCCGGTCATGATCGCCTGGTACTGCGGGTAGGCCGGCTTGCTCTCGTATCCCGAGTAGTTCCACGATGCCCACCCGCGAATCGCGATGGCGGAGTTGTGATCGGCCGCGTCGAACCCGCGATCGAGCGCGAACGCGCCGCCGAGCGCGACGACCACGGCGAGAGCGATCGCGCCGAGCCGTCGCCGTCGCTTGCCCACGACGGCATCGGAGAGTTGCTCGGGCGGATCCCAACCCTCGGGCCCACGATCGAAACGGCGATCGGCGAGCGCCCAGGCCGCTTCCTTGCGCACCTCCGGTGGGGCAGCCGCGTCGTCGTCGGCGGTCGCGATCTCGGCCCATGCCCGAGCGCGCGCGTCCCGTAGATCGCCGTCGCGTATCCACGCGTACGCGCGGCTCACGAGCGAGGCGGCGAGTCGCGCGATCTCGGTCGCGCCCATGGCCGCGAGGAACGCCCACGAGAGGATCCAGAACGGCAGGAAGCGCGTATTCCAGATCGCGTGCTCGGGCCACTCGATGAACATCACTCCGACGACGAGCGCGAGCACGAGGAGCACGAGGGTCGAACGTCGTCGATACCAACCGGCGGCGATGATCGCCACACCGGCGAGAATCCAGATCCACCACGGCAACCACAACGTCGGAGAGAAGTGCCGGACCGGATTGGCATTGGTGTCGAGGGGCGGGCGCCCGACGGCGTTCCCGAGGCCGTCGATCGTGTGCCGGACCGGTCCCGGCAGCGGCAGCCATGACGGGAGCTTGAAGTCGCCCTTCGGCAGAAGCTTCGTGTACCGCATGCTCTGCGTGAACGCCTGTTGCGCAAGCAGCGGCAGGATCCAGACCGCGCTCAACGCGACCGCGACGCCTCCGACCGGCAACGCGATCGCCCATGTGCGCTGCGGACGGCGGGTGAGCCAGAGCAGGATGGCCGCGATCGCGATGAAGATCGCGACGACGATGTGCGACATGATCGCCAGCGCGATCAGGACCGCCGGGAGCCACCGCCGGCGCCCGGTATCGAGCGTGTAGGCGAGCGCGCCGAGCCCGAACAGCGCGAACGCGAGACCGATCGTGAACGAGAACTCACCCGCCAGCGTGCTCGCGATGTTGCCGCCGTATATCTGCCAGTCGGTACGGGTCTGCACCAGAGTGGCGAACGCCGCTACCGCGAACGCGGGCGGGGCCGGCCAGGGGGCCTTCATGCCCTTCGCGAAGGAGTACGCGGCCGCGGGCAGCATCAGCGGACCGCTCACCGTCACGAGCTTGAACGCGACGTTGTACGGCATGACGACCTTCAGCACCCAGATCATCAACGCCGGGACCGGGAAGTAGTACTGGCCCACCGGGAAGCCCGCGTACCAGTCGGGCGCCCAGCCCGACAACCGGAGCTTCGGGAACCAGTTGTCGGCCAGGAACTTGGGCCACCACACGTGGGCGCCCATGTCGCCACCATTGGCCGTCGTGTTGCGGAACAGATCGCCGAAGCGGAAGTTGCCCGGGACGAGGGTCCAGTGGTGGGCGGGATCGATGATGCAGAACACCAGCCACGTGCAGATCGCGACGATGGCCCAGCCGGTCGCGCGCTCCCAGAGCGCGCGCGGTTGGTCGTCCTCGTCGAGGGAGCGGCCGACCCGAGCCGGCGCCTCGCGGGCGGGTGCCTCGTGGGCGCGCACCTCGTGGGCGGTCGTCGTCACGGCCTCGCTTTCCGTCGTGGGAGCAGCCACTGGGGGAAAGGATGCCAGACCGCGCCGCCGCGCCAGATTCACCCCGCGCGCGGGCGTGGGCGCGAAAACCGCCTAGTGCGCGGCGCGGGCCAGCTCCAGGACCTCATTGAGCGAGAGGACCCCGCCGTCGTCCTGCCAGGTGTTGGCCTCGCATTTCGAACATCGGTGGAACACGATCTCGCGGCCCGCGACGCGCATGCGGATCGTAATGAGCATCGTTTTCGCACATCCTGTGCAGACCAACATTTCTGTGCCTCCCTGACACCGAACCGGTGATCATTGTCGGCATCGACGCCGAAATACTGAAGCAGTCGGCCGGCGACTTTTGCCCCGCTCGCGCCCTCTTTAGGGCCGAACGGCCGGTCAGAGGGCCAAGAGCGTGGTCACCAGGTTGAAGCCGATGTGCATCATGATCGACGCCGAGAGATCGCCTCGCCGGACCGCGACCACGCCCGAAACCGCGCCCAGCAAGAACAGGGCCGGGACCACTGCGAAATCGCCGAGGGTCGGACTGAGCATCGGATGGGCGAGCGCGAAGGCGAGCGCCTGCACGATCACGGCCATCTCCGGCGACATCCGACGACGCAGTGCTCGGAGCAGCAACCCTCGAAACAGCAGCTCCTCGCAAACGGGCGCGACGATCGAGGCGACGACCGCGAAGACGGCGAGCTTGGCGCCACCGGCCTGTCTGAGGTCGTCGACGACCTGTTGGTTCGCGTTCGCGATGCTCACCAGCGGATAGATCAGGGCGCTGCCGACGAGGAACAGTGCGATCCCGGCGAACGGGGCCCACCAATCCTCCAGTTGGAACGTCAGCCCGAAATCGTCGCGGAGCGATCGCCCTTTGGAGTGCGCGATGTACAGCAAGCACGCGAGCCAGGTGCCGAATTGCCCGAAGGTCGACAGGGCCGTGGTGAGGGCGCCAATGTGACCGGAGGTGTCACCGGTGATCGCGAAACCGATCGATGCCCCCACGACCGAGGCCACGATGCCGGCGAAGTAGATCCACAAGAAGTCGCCGAGGCCCCAGCGGAGGGGCGTGACATCCGTCGCCGGGACGCGTTCCGGCGACGGCGACGAAGATCCCGGATCCACAGTCTCAGGCTACCGAGCACGGACCTGGAATCGTCCGGGAACGGGAACCGTCTCCTGTCCGCCATACGATGGGACGCGTTCGACCGCCGTGGAGAATCATTCATGACCCCAGGCCCTGAAGATCAGTGGCGCCCACCCGAACCACCGCCGGGTCGTTCGCCGCGACCGGGCGCGCCCGGGGGACCCACGCGGCCGGGCAACCGGCCGAAGTGGCTGCCGTGGGTGGTCATCGGTCTGATCGTGGCCATCTTCTTGGTGTGGCGGGCCGCGCCGACGTCGACCACGTCGAGCGTCACCCTCGACTACGGCAACTTCCTCACTCTCGTCGGCCAGGATCACGTCTCGAGCGTCAAGTACGACGCGTCGAGCGGGAAGATCACGGGAGCGTTCAAGGACGGCTTCACGAAGGACGGGAAGAAGGTCTTCACGACCCAGGGCCAGATAAACCAGCTGCCCGACGCCGACATCCAGCTGCTCAACGCGCACAAGGTCGCGCGCAACTACAAGCCGCGCTCGAGCGACCTGATCGGAACGCTGCTCGTCTACCTGTTACCGCTCGTGCTCATCGGCGCGATCTGGTTCTTCATCGCGCGGCGCGCCCAAGGCCAAATGGGTGCGGTCATGAACATCGGGCGTTCACGCGCCAAGGTGTACAACACCGACAAGCCGAAGACGACCTTCGCCGACGTGGCCGGCTACGGCGCGGTGAAGGAAGAGATCACCGAGGTCGTCGGCTTCCTGAAGGAGCCCGCCAAGTTCAGGGAGATCGGCGCACGTATCCCCAAGGGCGTGCTGCTCGTCGGACCGCCCGGCACCGGTAAGACGCTCATCGCCCGCGCCGTCGCGGGAGAGGCGGGCGTTCCCTTCATCTCGATCACCGGTTCCGACTTCATGGAAATGTTCGTCGGGGTCGGCGCGGCGCGCGTGCGCGACCTTTTCCAGACCGCGAAGAAGCAGGCGCCCGCGATCATCTTCGTCGACGAGGTCGACTCGATCGGCCGCAAGCGCGGCGCCGGGCTCGGCGGCGGGCACGACGAGCGGGAGCAGACGCTCAATCAGATGCTCGCCGAGATGGACGGCTTCGAGGCCACCGAAGGCATCGTGATGATGGCTGCGACCAATCGTCCGGACGTGCTCGACCCGGCGCTCCTGCGGCCCGGCCGGTTCGACCGTCAGATCCTCGTTCCGTTGCCGACGCTCGACGAGCGGATCGAGATCCTGAAAGTGCACATGCGCGACAAGAAGATGGACCCCGACGTCGACGTGGGCGTCGTCGCGCGCGGAACGCCCGGAATGAGCGGCGCCGATCTGGCCAACCTGGTCAACGAAGCCGCCCTGTTCGCCGTACGGCGGGGCGCGCAGGAGGTGCACCGCGAGGACTTCGACGCGGCGCGCGACCGCGTGCTGATGGGCTTGAAACGCGAGTCGCTCGCGTTGTCGGAGGAAGAGAAGGAGATCATCGCCTACCACGAGGGCGGGCACGCGGTGTGTGCCTACGTGCTGGAGCACGCCGACCCCCTGCACAAGGTGACGATCCTGCCGACCGGCATGGCACTCGGTGTCACGCACCAGTTGCCCGTCGAAGAGCGACACATCTACAAGCGCGAGTACATCGCCGACTCGCTGGTCGTCCGGCTGGGCGGTCGCGTCGCCGAGGAACTGGTCTTCAGCCACCAGTCGACCGGCGCGCAGAACGATCTCGTGGGCAACACGGAGCTCGCCCGCAAGATGGTGCGGGAGTGGGGCATGTCCGACCGCATCGGTCCGATGGCCTGGGGCTCGCAGGGCGCGGTTTTCCTCGGCGAAGACCTCATGCACACACGCGACTACTCGGACGAGACCGCGCGCGTCATCGACGAAGAGGTCGAGCGGATCCTGCGCGACGAAGAGGACCGCTGTCGCAAGGTGCTCAACGAGTACCGCGCCGGTCTCGACGCCGTCGCCAAGGCGCTGCGTGAGCGCGAGACGCTCAGCGGGCTCGAGGTCGCGGACATCGTCGACAACGCGATGGGCCGCAAGGTCGGTGGCCCGCGTGTCATCACGAAGGCCGACGACACCGAGGAGCCGGCGCCCCCGATCGTCCCGCCTCCGTACATAGACGTCTCCAACGCAGACGCGACGAACGGAATCGGCCAAGAGGCGATCACGCCCGCCGAACCACGGCACGGCACGGGCTCGTGAACGCTCGAACCGATCGCGCTCGGTCGACCTAACTCGCGCGGAGCTCCGCGACCGCCGTCCAGAGCTCCGGAGCGGCGAAGGCGCCGATGAACGACACCCGCACGACGCCCTCGGCATCTGCGATCAGGGTCATCGGCGCGGCGTCGACGTGATAGCGATCGTGGAGCTCGGGCCGCGCGAAGTACTCGACCTCGGTGACGACGATCTCGTCCGACTCGAGCGCGGCGGCCTTCTCGCGTAGGCCCGCACACGATTCGCAGGTGCTCGATGTGAACAGCACCACGAGCCAAGGGACCTCGGGTCGTGGAAAGTCGGCGCGGTCGAGCTGGGTCGGCGGAACGCCCGGCGTCTGCGTCGGTGCGTCGCTGAGCCGGCGTCGTTCGAGCCACCATGCGAGCACGGCGAGAAGCGCGAACAGCGTGACGGCGACGACGACGCGCACGACCATCAGACGCGCCCCTCGCGCCGGGTGCTCATGACTGTGACCGTAGCGCCGGAGTCCGTGCGGATCTGGAACGTAGGAGTCGCACTCAGCCGACGACGACACCGACCGAGCCCGCCGCTTCCCCGCTCGCGACAATCGATCGTTCCACGAAGATCGGATCGCTGGCGTCGATGATCAATGCCGCGTCGAATCGCGGCGTCCGGCGACCGCCGAAAACGGTTACCGTGACGGCGCGACCGGGTGGGACCGTCACGCGCTGCAGCGCGCTCGGGCGCTCGACCCGTCCGTCGTGCACGAGACCGACGCCGGCAACGACCGCGTCCGCTCCGGGGTTGAACAGCGAAAGGGTCGTCTGCCGCTCCCCGTTCACACGACTGCGGGCGAAGGCCCAGCCCCGTGCCGGCGCGATCAGGCCCGGCCCCGTCACCGTGCCGACGATGGCGGGCGCGTCGTCGAAGCGCGTCAGTGTCTGCGCGACGATCGAGACGTTCTGCTCGGACCGAACGTCGAGGCTGTAGCGCACGCCGTCGGCGATATTGACGCACGCCTTGCCGGAGGCGGCCACGCACTGACCGAGTTGCACCCAGGCGACGTCGTCCTGCGCCACGGTCAGATTCACCGGAGCAAGCGGCTGCTTCGCAGACTCGGCGGTGGCCTGTACATCGACCTGCGCCGCGTCGGAGCCGACGTTCGCGATCGCCAGCACCGCGGTCGAGCCCGGCGCCGCCACACCACCTGCGAACGTCCAGTCGGCCGCCGCGGCCGGCGAGCCGACCGAAAGCGCGACGCCGGGGGTACCGGCCCCGGTCGTGTAGACGATCGTCTGCGCCGCGATGACGGTACCGACTTCGGCGTCGATCGCGACCGCGACGCGATCCTGGCGTACGGAGACATCGTGGATCGCGACGACTTCACGCGACCGACGAGCGATATCGAAGCTCTGCAGCGCCGCGGGCCGGTGCACGCCGCTGCTGGTGCGCAGGGTGACGTCGACCTTGGCGTCGGAGGCGTACGGGTTGTCGATCACGAGCCACTGCTGCACCCCGCGTGGTGTGGTTCCCGCCGCGAAATACCAGTGCGCCGACGACTCGGTCGCGCACGGTGCGGTGTCGAGCGCCTGGGGTCCTTCGATCCCCTCTTCGACCACCACCCGACCACCGAACGACTCGACCGTCAGCGCGCCCGCACCACCGAGCTGATCTCGCGCCTTGGTGAGCACCGAATCGGCCGCGACGCGCAACGAGACGTGGGTCGCGGTGCCGTTGTCGGCCAGGTCGGTGACGACGACGTCGGCGGTCGTGTCGCCGATGTTCGAAAACGTGACGCGCGCGGCAGCGTGCGCCAACGCAGGTGGCAGCCCGGGACAAAACCACACCGTGCTCGACCGGGCGAGCACGGCGGCGCTCGGCGCGACCTTGACGTTCGCGGGTTGCGGCGTCGGGTTGTACGACCCGCGCCCGGCCGCGAGCGCGCCGGCGACCAACGCGCTCAACAGGAGCACGAAGAGGAACCGCGGCGACCTCAGGCGTCGACTGAACCGCGGCAACCTCACGCGTCCGCCGCCGACTCGCCAACCGCAGATCCGACCGGCCGCGGTTCGACCTCTCGCCGCCGGGTCGCGAACCACAGCGCGCCGGCCCCGATCCAGATCGCGATCTCGGCGAAGCGCGCTACCGACACCGCGCCGGTTCCCGCATAGCGAACGTGGACGGGCGCATGCGAGTCGAGCGCGAACGCGTTGGTCCAGCCGAACGCGTCGCGACGGATGGCGCGTCGACCGTTCACGGTCGCGACCCAACGCGGATTCGCCGCCTGCGACCACAACAACGTGCCGGGCCCGATCCCGCTCGTCGTGCCCGCCTTCGCCGTGACGCCCACAACGCCGTCGGCTTCCGATCGGACGGCGGCCGCCTGCGGGTCACGGCCATCGACCTGTACGCCCGTGTTCTTCGGCGGCACGACGGCCTGCATCGGGATCCACGCATCGTTGTCGTAGACGACGCCCGAGTCGTCGATGCGCGACAGCGTGAGATCCAGCTGGCGCCCCAGCGCGTCGTTGAGCCTGGTCTCGTCGCGGCCGAACGCTCCACTGCCCGGAGCAGCACGCCGGACAAACGCGATATAGCGCACTCCGGCAGGCGCGACGAGATGCCCCAATCGCACTGTCGATCCCGCGGCGGCGGCGTCGATCATGCCCGCCAGCACGCGATCCGCATGCTGTTCGGGCGCAGCCCACGACGCGCGAGCATCACCCACGCCGTTGTTCGTGAGCGCGAAACCGACGTCGCCTACGACCTTCGCATCGGCCGGGAGCACGTTGGGATCGCCGACCCACAGCACCCGAAATCCCCCTGGAGGTGCGTTGTCGGCCATCCACGAGTACGTCGCGGGCCAGTCGTCGGCGTGCAGACCGAAACGGCCCGACAGTGTGTCGGCGGAGAGTCCCACGACCGCGAGCGCCGTGCCGGCGAACGCGGCGATCGTCAGGACCTGTCGCCAGCCGAAGCGGAACCGCCGAAGGTCGTCGAGCACGGCGGCCACACCGAGCCCGGCCGCGAACGCGAGGGCGATGGCCGCCGCGACGAGCACCCCGTCGGGTGCGACCACCGTTGCGCCCGCGGACAACCGACCCGGCAACCAGGCGAGCCCGAACGAGATCGCGGCCAGTACCCAGGCACGCGTCGCCCACGCGAGACGCGTACCGGTCGCGATCGCAAGCGGCACGATCGCCGCCGCGACGATGCCCCACGGTGCCAAGCCCGCGCCGGCGCGACCGGCATGGAACTGCATCACGGACGCGAACGACAACGAAGCTCGAGGCTGTGCACCGAACGCGGCCGCGTCGGCCCCGAACAGGGAGAACGACCAGGGTGCGAGCAAGAGGGCCGCGGCCGCGCTCGTGACGATCGCGCCGCCGAGCACGCATTTCGCCTTGTGCGCGCCCCCGACGAACGGCAGTGCGATGCAGAAGGCGACGCCGATTGCCGGCGCCAGGAGAAGGGCGGGCGGCCAGACCGAACCGGCGACCGCGACGAGCAACGTGACGGTACACACGAGGTGGACGCGGCTGTGTCTCGGCGCGTCGTCACCTGTCGCACGAACGAACGCGCCCAACACGAACGGCGCGAGCGCAAAGCAGACCAGCGGACCGAGCTCACCTTGCCAGATCGCGTTCCGCGCGATCGGGTTGGCGGCGTACACGGCGGCGGCCGCGATGCCCGGCAACGACGACGAAGCGAACGGACGCAGGAGCCGGTACGCGCCGTACGCGCCGAGCGGGAGTGCGCCGCCGACGACGAGCGCTTGCGCGAGGCCCGGATGATCGAAAAGCACTGTGCTCGCGGCGGCCATCAGCGCGAAGGCCGGAGTCGCGGGTCGAGGCGCGCCCATCATCGTCGTGCGCCACGAGGCGGTGAACGTCGACCACGCCGCGCCGACGCCCGGCCAGGCTTGGAAGGAACCGACAGCAGGAACGCGACCGGCGAGCAGCGACCGGGAACCGAACAGCACGAGCGCACCGAGGAGAACCACGAACATCGCAGGCAGCCGGCGCAGGCGACGCGCGATCTCGTCCATACGAACCCGGGTGAGCGTCGAGACCTCGGCTAGCCGCTCCCCCGCGTGGA
>JAUZEM010000593.1 GCA_030839005.1 Actinomycetota bacterium
CCTGATGCTCGAGACGCTCGCCGACGACACCGAGTTGCACGTCATCGACCCGGCTCCGGAGTTCGACCCGTCCGAGCACGAACGCCGGTTTCCGGGGCGCTACATCTTCCACCGCGCCCTGAGCCGCGACGTGCTCGAAACCCTGCCCGCGGTTGACGTCGCGCTCGTTGACGGAGATCACAATTGGTACACGGTCGATCTCGAGCTGAGGATGCTCGCGGAGGCCGCGCGCAAGGAGGGCGCGCCGCTCCCGGTGCTGGTCCTGCACGACGTGTTGTGGCCGTACGGCCGGCGAGATCTCTATTACGACCCGACGAACATCCCGGACGAGTTCCGCCAGCCGTACCAACAACAAGGAATGCGGCCGGGGGAATCGAATCTCCTGGCGCGCGGCGGCATAAACCGGATGCATTACAACGCGGTGATCGAGGGCGGCCCGCGCAACGGTGTGATGACCGCGCTCGACGACTTTCTCGCGACGCTCGAGCGCCCGGTCCGCACGGTGATTCTCCCGGTGTACTTCGGTCTGGCGATCGTGGTCGAGCAGGCCCGCATCGACCGTGATCCCGAGATCGGCCGGGTGCTCGACCGGCTCGAGAGCGGCACCGGCAAGGACGGGTTGCTCGAGCTCGCCGAGTCGACGCGCCTGCAGGCCATCTTGTTCCAACACAACGACTACTACGACCGCAACGACCGGATCGCCGCCGGCGCCGATCGCTATCTCCGCCTGCTGTCGACCGCGCTCCTCGACGAGCTGTATCTCGATCACGAGCTCCGGCTGCTCTATCTGGCCGACCGCATTCGCGAAGGCACCGCCCCCGTCGCGGCGCAAATCGGCGCGCCGGCGCGCGAGCTGGAGCTGAGGTGGCAGCCGCTCGTCGAGCGCCGGCGCGCGGGACCGACTGCCGGCGCGTGGCACGAAGGAACGAACCTGCCGTACGCGACGATGGGACGCGAGCGCCTCGAGCGTCTGCACCGTCGCCTCGAGCTCGTTCGCAACGAGGGAGTCGACGGCGACCTGGTCGAGTGCGGCACGGGCCGCGGCGGCGGCGCGATCTACATGCGGGGCTATCTCGAGGCCCACGACATGGGTCGAAAACAAGTGTGGATCGCCGACCGGTTCCGGATCGAGAAACACCCCGACGACCTCATCGACGCGTACGCCGATCTCGACGCGGTCCGGGACGGCTTCGCGCGTTTCGACCTGCTCGACGAGCGGGTCCGGTTCCTGAAGGGCGAGCCGGGCGACGCCTTGCGCGAGGCGCCGATCGGAAACGTCGCCCTGGTCCGCGTCGGTCCGAGCTCACCCGAAGACGTGCGAAGTGTGCTCGAGGCGGTCTACCCGCGAATCGTGAAAGGCGGCGTCGTCGCGATCGAGGGCTGCGACGTTCCCGAGTGCCGGCAGGCCGTTGACGACTTCCTCTCGGGCTGGGGGATCGACGCGCCGCTCGACCGGGACGACTGGTCGACGGTCTCCTGGCGCAAGACCGGGCCGGCGAGATCACCGGGAGGGGGTGGTGAGCTCGGCCGCCGGCGGGTTGCTCGTCTCGCCCGGCCCGCGCCGCCCGATGCCGTCGACCTGTCGGTGATCGTCGTCTTCTACAACATGCGGCGCGAGGCTGCGCGCACCTTGCACTCCTTGTCGCGCGCGTACCAGCGGGGCGTCGACAAACTCGACTACGAGGTCATCGTCGTCGAGAACGGCTCTGCGTCGGACGAGGTGCTCGGTGACGATTTCGTCCGGAGCTTCGGTGACGAGTTCCGTTACCTCGATCTCGGCGATCGGGCCACACCGACGCCCGGCGACGCGTTGAACGCCGGTCTCGAGCTCGCACGGGGACTCGTCATCGCATTCATGATCGACGGCGCGCACGTGCTGACGCCGGGCGTGCTGCGCTACGGCGTCACCGGAATCCGCACGTACGGTCCCGCGATAACCGTGACCCAGCAGTGGTACGTCGGTCCGGGCCAGCAGCCCGACGTGATGTACGCCGGTTACGACACCGCCTATGAGGACGACCTGTTCTCGAACATCGAGTGGCCGCAGGACGGCTACCGCTTGTTCGAGATCGGGCATTTCATCGGCGACCGCGATTGGTTCGACGGTCTGTGGGAGAGCAACTGCATCTTCGTTCCCCGCCGGTTGCTCGAGCAGACCGGTGCCTTCGACGAACGCTTCGCCGAGCCGGGCGGCGGCTACGCGAACCTCGAGCTGTACGAACGGTTGGGGGCGATGCCGGGCGTGAACGTCGTGACGATCCTCGGCGAGGGGTCGTTCCACCAGCTCCACGGCGGCACGACGACGAACGTGGTCGACCCGAGCGATCGCCGGGCGACGATCACCGCGTTCGCCGAGCACTTCGAGGCGTTGCACGGACGACCGTTTCGCGGCGCGGGCAAGACGTTGCAGTACGTGGGATCGATGTTCCCGCGGGCGATGAAGACGCGCGCCCGGCGCCGGACGGGCGAGGCGTTCTACAAGGGAATCATCCCGCACGGTCCCGACGGCGTGCCCGAGACGCCACGCCCGCTACCGGACGATCTCCGGAACGGCTTCATCGAGGCGTACTGGAACAGCTTGGTGTGGCGCAGCTCGAACTGGCTCGGCCGCCCGATCCAGAACCCGCCGACCGACCTCATGATCTATCAGGAGTTGCTGACCAAGGTCCGGCCC
>JAUZEM010000145.1 GCA_030839005.1 Actinomycetota bacterium
CGCGGGTGACGGCTTCTCGACGATGTCGCGTATGCGGACAATGTTGTCTCCCGCGGGCTCGGCCCGGGCGCAGCCGTAGAGGGACGGGTTCTCGACCTCCATCAACGCGATCACGCTGCTGTCCAGCCGCTCGTACGTCTCGATCATCCCTTCGAGCAGCGGCAGCCGCTCGTCGATGAGGTCGTCGCCCAGCAGCACGACAAACGGGTTGTCGCCGATGTGCTTCCGGCAGATCGACACCGCATGGCCGAGCCCGAGCGGCTCGCCCTGGCGAACATAGAAGATGTCGGCGAGGTCGGCGAGCGCTCGAACCTCTTCGAGGGCCTCGAGCCGGCCGCGCTGCTCGAGCTCGAGCTCGAGCTCGACGTTGCGGTCGAAGTGATCCTCGAGGCTGCGCTTGCTGCGGCCGGTGATGATGATGATGTCGTCGATGCCGGCGCGCACCGCCTCCTCGACGACGTACTGGATCGCGGGCTTGTCGACGACCGGCAGCATCTCCTTGGGCGAGCTCTTGGTGGCCGGGAGGAAACGCGTACCCAGACCGGCCGCGGGGATCACGGCCTTGCGCACCCGTGTCATTCGTCTTCCTCAGGCGCCGCGGCCAACGCCCAGACCGATCTCCTCACGCCGGAGCAGCCGGCGGATGTTCGCGGTGTGGCGAACCACGACGAGCAGCGAAAGACAAGCAACGACGCCGACTTCCCATAAGTCGTAGCCGAGCACGAGGACCGCGACCGGGAAGAGCATCGTCGCCAGGAGCGATGCGAGGGACGCCTTGTGGAGGACACGCGCGACGACGAACCAGCACGCGCCGAGGCCGACCACGACGAACGGGTACAGGACGACGAGCGCGCCGCCGGCGGCCGCGACGCCCTTGCCGCCCTTGCGGTAGAGCGGGTAGGTGTGTCCGACGACGGCCGCAACGCCGAGGATGCAGGCGCCCGCCCGCCCTCCGATGGCCAGGCCCGCACCGGCGGCGAGTGCGCCCTTGGCGAAGTCGAGGAGCAGCACGAGGGCGCCGGACCGCCACCCGAGCAGCCGGTGCACGTTCGACGCGCCCGGGTTGCCCGAACCCTCCCGCAGGATGTCGCGGCCGTGGGCGCGCCCGACGAGCTGGGCGCTCGGAAACGTCCCGAGCAGCCAGGCCACGGGTACGAGGAGCGCGACGGCAACCATGCACCATCATTCTGTCCCACGCACGTAGTCGATTACTCATGCGCTTGCCTCCGGTCGCGCCGCGGTCCCGTCGGCGGGGTACGATTGGCACTCGTAGGCGTCGAGTGCCAATCTCGGCGACCGACCGGACGGAGTGTCCATGCCGACATACGTGTACCGCTGCGCCAAGTGCGGCGAACAGCTCGAGGCGTTTCAGTCGTTCGCCGACGCGCCCCTCAGGAAGCACTCCGACTGCGGCGGCAAGCTGACCAAGGTGCTCTCGGCCGCCGGCATCGTCCTCAAGGGCGCGGGTTTCTACAAGACCGACAACCGCGTGAAATCGTCGAACGGCTCGTCCAAGGAGAAGGCGAAAGAGGCGGCGTCGTCGAATTCGGGCTCATCGTCGGGGTCCGAGTCGTCCTCCTCCGACTCGACCTCCTCCGGCTCCGGATCTTCGGGTTCGGGCTCGTCGAAGCCTTCGACCGGCTCGAACTCGTCCGGCTCGTCCGGCTCGTCGGGCTCCTCGGGCTCGTCGCGCGGGTCCGAAGCCAAGAGCGCGTAGCTGCCGCGGCACGGCCGAACGCATGCAAGCCGAGATTGGGATCTTCGGCGGGTCGGGGTTCTACAACTTCGGTGACGACGTCGAGGAAGTCGTCCTCGACACACCCTTCGGCGCGCCCAGCGCCCCGGTGACGCTTGCCGACGTCGGGGGACGGCGCGTCGCGTTCATCCCTCGCCACGGACGCGATCACGAGTACGCGCCCGCGCGCGTTCCCGCCCGCGCCAACCTCTGGGCCATGCGCATGCTCGGTGTCCGCCAGGTGATCGGACCGTGCGCCGCAGGTTCGCTCTCACCCGGCATACATCCCGGCGACTTCGTGGTCCTCGACCAGCTCGTCGACCGCACCTGGGGTCGCCCCGACACGTTCTACGACGCGGGTAACGCGCACCACGTGTCGTACGCCGACCCGTACTGCGCCGTCGTGGGAAGACACGCGCTGCATGCGGGCGAGCGCGTCGGCGTCCGGATGCATGACACCGGGACCGTCGTCGTCGTCCCGGGTCCGCGCTTCTCTACCCGCGCCGAGTCGCGTTGGTATCGGTCACAAGGCTGGCACGTCGTCAACATGACGCAGTACCCCGAGGCCTATCTCGCGCGCGAGCTCGGCATGCACTATGCCGGCGTCGCACTCGTCACCGACTACGACACCGGAGTCGAGCACGACGCGGGCGTGGAACCGGTCTCCCAGGAGCAGGTGTTCGCGTTCTTCGAGGAGAACCTGCACCGTCTGCGCGCGTTGCTCCACGATCTGCTGCCGACCCTGCCGTCGGAGCCGAGCGGCTGCGCCTGCGCCGACGCGATCGGCCCGCTGCACGCCTTCGACCACTGACGCCGGCCCATCTCGGGGGGCGCGACCTTTGATGGCGAGTGCCCCCGGCCCGCCGATCCGGGCGGGTGGTGACCGGCAGGCCGGGGGACTCGCTCGGCGCCGCTGGGGCGCCGGGGCCGGGGGAGCCTTTCGATTCAACCCCCGCGCGATATCCGACATTCCCACTGTTCCCTTTTGCTTGGGAAGCGGAACATCGGTCGCTAGTCTCCAGTGCTACTTCCCCCGAGCTTCCCTCTCTCTCGCGCCGCGCATGGCGTTTCGGAAGGGGAAGCAGGATGCGCCGTTCACCTCGCGTACTTCTGGCGTGGGCCGCCGCGGTCCTCGTGATGTTGGCCACCGCGCGCGTTGTTGCCTCCGACCTCGGATCGCTGCATCGTCGCGCTCACAATCTCGGAGCAGACGTGCCCGTGCTGCTCGCCGCACGCGATCTCCCACTCGGGACGACGCTCGGGGCAGGCGATGTCCACACGGTGCGGCGACCGTCGACGACCGTCTCGTCCGATGCCCTGCGCGACCCCGCCGCGGCAGTCGGTCGAGTGGTCTCGGTTGCCCTCCTCCGGGACGACGTCGTCGGAGCGCGCCACCTCGTCCCCGGCATCAACGGAATCGTGCCGGCAGGAAGGCGCGCGGTGCACGTGCTCGTGAAGGACGGCTTCCAGCCGCCGATCGGTTCGGTGGTCGACGTGCTCGCAACCTACGACCCGTCGCTCGCGAACATCGCCGGATCGCCGGGACAAGCCACGATCGTCGCGCGCGGCGCTCGGGTCCTGACGCTCGCCGGCGCCGCACCAGCGAGCGACCCCGGCGCATCCGCCGACGGCAACGGCACCGGCGTGGAACTCCTCGTCACCGAAGACGAGGCTCGTTCGGTCGCGTACGCAGCATCCATCGGCGAAGTGACCCTCGCGCTCGCACCCTTCCAGACCGCCTGCTGTTCCTGAGTGAGCGTCGCGAGGCGGGTATCCCGCCGAGCAGCGAGCGGGGCCCGAGCGGCCCGGCGCGCGGCGCCGAGAGCGGGAAACCTGAACCGGTAGCTTGCCGCCGTGGCGATCAGCACGGTCATCTTCGACTTCGGTGGCGTCATCTCGAGCCCGCTGTTCGTCGGAATCGGCGCGTTCGAGGAAGCGGAGGGCTATCCAAAGGGGTCGCTGCTCCGGCTGCTCTTCGGCGACACCGCGTACATCGGCGTCGAAGGTCGCGCGGTCGCCGACGCCGTCGCAGCCGATCCCGATGCGGCCGAGAGCGAAGGTGAGGTCGAGGACGAGCCCGATTGGCACCTCCTCGAGAAGGGTCAGCTCGACATAAAGACGTACTTCGAGCGCATGGTCGAGAAGGCGCCCCGTGTGATCGGACAGCCGATCGACATGGAGTCGTACGGCCGTTTCTGGCGCCAGACGGCGCCCGGCGTGCACTGGACCGTGGTGCACAAGATGCGCGAGCTCAAGTCGCGCGGGCTGCGTATCGGGCTGCTCACCAACAACGTCAAGGAGTTCGGCGACAACTGGCGCGCGATGTTCCCGATCGATGAGCTCTGTGACGAGGTCGTCGACTCCTCCCACGTCGGGATGCGCAAGCCGGACCGAGAGATCTACGAGCTCACGTGCGCGCGCATGCACATCGCGCCGGACGAAGCCGTCTTCCTCGATGACAACGCGGAGAATGTGGCCGCCGCCCGCGACGTCGGCATGGAAGCCGTCCACGTCGTCGACCCCGAGGCCGCGCTCGCCGAGCTCGAGTCGATCCTCGCGCGCCGAGGGCAATAAGCGTTACGCGCCGCTCATGGTCATCTCGCCGACGAGGAGCGTCAGACCCGCGACCGCGCCGGGCAGGAACGTGAGATCGCTGCCGACCTCCGTGATGTCGAGCAGCATGCGCTGAAGTGTCGACGCGACGGTGATCTCGCGCACCGGCTCGGCGAAGGCACCGTCGCGAACCATCAGGCCTTCCGCGCCAACCGAGAAGTCACCGCTGATCGGGTTCGTCCCCGAGTGCAGCCCGCTCACCGATTGCACGAACAACGCCTCGCCCGCGCTGCGCAAGATCTCCTCGGGCGACTTCGTACCGGGCTCGAGCCGGAGCGCGCGCACACCGACGCCGGGCGTCGACGAAATACCGCGCGTCGCGCTGGCAGTCGTTCCCGCACCCGAACGCCGGCCGGTGTAGACGTTGTGCAAGAAGCCCTGCATCACACCGTCGACGATGAGCGCGTTTCGGCGGGTCGGTACGCCGTCGCCGTCGAACTGCGACGCGCCGAGCGCGCGCTCGTCCGTAGGGTCGTCGATCAACTGCAAGAACGGCGCGCCGATCACCTGCCCGGCCCTACCGGCGAACAGCGAGCGTCCCTTCAACATCGACTCACCGTTGAACGCGCTCGACAGGACGCCGAGCACCGATCGGGTCACAAGCGGGTCGAGGATCACCGGAATGCGCCGTCCCGGCACGGGCTTGGCGCCGAGCAACCGGCACGCCCGCGTCGCGGCATCACGCGGAATCGAATCCAGGTCGAGGTCGGAAAGCGTACGCCCGGCCACGAAGCCGTAGCCCGACTGCGTGCTCGAGCCGTCGTCGGCGAGCGCGACCGCCGATGCAGAACAGGTCGTCCGTCGGGAGTGCGCCTCGACGCCCAGCGAGTTTGCGAGCGCGGCCTCCGCGAACGCGTCGCCGTAGCTCGCGGACTCGACGTTGCGGATGCGCGTGTCGGCCGCCTTGGTCGCGCGCTCGAGGTCGAGCGCGATGCGCACCTTCTCCTCGGTGGACACCGAGACGAGCTCCTCGCGCCACAGGTCCAGCGCGGGGGGCGCGGCTCCGTTGACGTCGGCGAGCGACGCGAGTCCGTACCACTCGTCCGGTTCGCCGAAGCCGGCGTTGTCGCGTGCCTCTTTCAGGGTCTCGTCGATGACGTCGGCCGCGAGCGAACCTGCCCATGCCAGCCCCTGGCGCCCGCCCGCGATGACTCGGATGCCAACACCTTCGACGCTCGCGGTCGTGAGCGACTCGACCTCGCCGCCGAACACCTCGACATCGGTGTCGCGCGTGCGGACGACGTACGCCTCGATCTGCTCGCCGTCGCGTGCTGCGCGCGCAACCCCGCGCGCGATCTCGAGCAGATCGCCCCGACTCACGCCGCGGTACCGCCGACCGTCATCTCCCGCACGAGCACCGTCGGTTGTCCCGACGACACCGGGACGCTCTGGCCCTGCTTCCCACACATGCCGGTCCACGTCTCGAAGTCGTTGCCGACCGCGTCGACCATCCGGAGCACGTCGGGACCGTTGCCGATGAGCTGCGCGGCGCGGATCGGCCGCGTGATCTCGCCTTTCTCGATGAGGTACGCCTCGGTCACGCCGAACACGAAGTCGCCCGTCGCCGGATCGACCTGGCCGCCCCCGAGCTGCACGCAATAGATCCCGAAATCGACGCTGCCGATGATGTCGTCGGGCTCGGTCGCCCCCTCGAGCACGAACGTATTGGTCATGCGGGGCATCGGCAGGTGGCGATAGCTCTCACGCCGTCCATTCCCACTCGGTGCGCGCCCTTCGTTTCGTGCGCGCACGACGTCCCACATGTAGTCGGTGAGCACGCCGTCTTCGATCAGCACGTTGCGCCGGGCCGGGTGGCCTTCGTCATCGATCGCGAGCGTTCCCCACTCGTGCGCGTAGCCACCGTCGTCGACGAGCGTGACGAGCGGCGACGCCACCGGCCTTCCCATCTGACCCTTGAATACCGATGCGTCCTTGAAGATGTGGTCGGCCTCGAGACCGTGCCCGCACGCCTCGTGGAACAAGACGCCGCCGGCGCCGCGCTTCAGCACCACCGGAAGCCGGCCCGACGGAGCGGGCACCGCCTCGAGCAATGTGAGCGCGCGCTGGGCGGCGCGCCGGGCGACGTCCTCGGGAGTGAAGTCGTCGAACAGCTCGAAGCCCATCGTGCGGCCGGGCGCCTCGTGCGCAGTCTGCATGCCGGTGTCGCCAGTCGCGACACAGTGCACCGAGAGACGTGTGCGAACGCGGTCGTCGTCGGCGAGCAGACCGTCAGAGTTGGCCACGAGGATGCGCCGGCGCGCATCGGCGTACGACGCGGTCACGGAGGTGACGGCACTCCCCGTGGCGCGCGCCGCCGCGTCGGCGCGCGCCAGGAGCTCGACCTTGCGGCGCTTTTCGACGTTCTCCGGCAGGACCACGTCGCCGTCGATCGGATGCGCCGACGGCGCGCCCAACGCGACCGTGCGGGTTCCGCCACCGCCGCCCCGGGCCGCACCCGCAGCAGCCTCCGCCGCGTGCAACAGCCCTGTGCGCGAGAGGTCGGCGGTGTGCGCGAAGCCCGTGGTGTCGCCGCGGACCACGCGAAGACCGGCACCGCGGTCGCGACCGGAGACGAGCTCCTCGACGCGTCCGTCGTCGAAACGCCCGCTGGACGAACGCCGATCCTCGACGAACACCTCGGCGAAGTCGCCGCCGCTGTCCAATGCATGATCGAGCGTCGCCTGCAAAACGTCTCGTTCGATAATGGGAACGGTCATGTGCGCCTCGGGCATCTTCTGATCGCGCCAACATGCCGAGTCGGCGCCGGGCTGCCTATGGTAAGCGGGTGGCGCTCCCATCCGGTCTCACCGCGTCGATCACGCTGAAGGTCGAAGAGGGCGACACCGCGCTCGCAATCGGCAGCGGCGACGTGCCCGTGCTCGCGACGCCCCGCCTCGTCACGCTCTTGGAGCAGGCGAGCATCCAAGCGCTCGGCGACCGCCTCGGACCCGACAAGACGTCCGTCGGCTACGAGGTCCAGATCGCCCACCTGTCGCCCACGCCGGTGGGTTCCGAGGTGACGGCGGAAGCGACCCTGGAAGGTGTCGAGGGCCGGCGTCTCACCTTCCGCGTTTCCGTCACCGACGCTCGGGGTCTCGTCGCCGCCGGGCGCATAACCCGGGTCGTCGTGGTGCGCGATCGCTTCATCGAACGCGCGCAATCCGAATTGTGACCGACCTCCTCGTCGAGCGACACGAGGCACACGCGTCACTGACCCTGAACCGTCCCGAAAGGCGCAACGCACTCTCTGTCGCATTACGTGACGCGATCAGCGACGCTCTCGACGTCCTCGCGCAGGACGATCAGATGAAATGCGTCGTGTTTGTCGGATCGGGCGCGGTTTTCTCCGCCGGCTTCGACCTCACGGAGTTCACGCGCGCCGCCGATGACGACGGATTCGCACGCGAGCTCTGGGCATCGAGCGACCGCTATCACGACACCGTGCTGCGCTTCCCGCTTCCGACCATCGCCGCCGTCAACGGACCGGCGATCGCGGGCGGGTTCGACCTCGCGATTCTGTGTGATCTGCGCATCGCGTCGACGACCGCACGGTTCTCGCATCCGGAGCGCGGCTTCGGCGACGTCGTGTACGGCCCGCTGCACGACCTCGTGGGCGGCGCGGTCGCCCGGGACTTGACGATCGGCGGGCGGGAGCTGGACGCGTACGAAGCGTTGGCCGTGCACCTCGTCGGCGAGGTAGCGGAGCCCGGCGCGCTCGCGGCGGCGACCGACGCGACGATCGACCGCGTTTGTCGCGCACCCCGCGACGTCCTCGTGCGCACGAAGGCCAAGGCGCTGCGCCGCGCCGGCTTCGGAGCTCGATCGCCGACCCTCGACCTCTGACTCATGCCAGGTTGGACGACCTCGGGTACGCGTCGGCGGGATCGGTGAGAACGTTCACCAGCGACACGCCCGGCGTCGCGAAGGCGCGGTCGAGCGCGGGACCGATTTCGCCCGGCTCGTCGACGAGCTCGCCGTGGCCACCGAG
>JAUZEM010000152.1 GCA_030839005.1 Actinomycetota bacterium
CTCGACCGCGCCGGCGAAGAAGGTGCGCGCGGCCTGGCGCTCGCGCGCCCCGCGCTCGCGGGCCTCGCGGAGCGTCAAGGCGACCCGGTCGAACTCGGCGACCGGGTACACGGCGAGACATCCGTCCAACGCTCTGGCCATCACCGCACCCCCTTCGAGCTGCTCCCGAAACCGGACCGGGAGGATCACCCGGCCCTTGGCGTCGAGGGAGTGCTGGAACTCCCCCAGGAACATTGCTGATGAACCACCTTGTCTCGTTCGGAGAGGATTGGACTCCCCTTCCCACCACTGAGCGCCACCTTATGCCACAATCCTCCACTACGTCAACACTCTCCTCCCCCGACAACCCCACGCGCCTCGACTTCCACTCCACTTGCAGGTCCATGCGGAGGACACCATGTCGATCCGGTTCGGCTGGAGCCGACCTCAGGCTGGTTCCGAGGCGACCGATGATGAGCGGGTGGAGGACGGGTCGTCCGCGCCCCCGAACCGCATGCCGGTGACGCCCCCCTCACCGGAACAGGTGCAGGCGATCTGGGACGTTCACGCGCGCGTGGCCGAAACCGAGCGCAGGACGCGTCGTCGCTTCGGAGCGGGTCGCTTCGGAGCGGCGGCGGCACGGCGAGCCTTTCAGGCGACACTCCTCGAGGAACGTGACGCGCTGCAGTCACTCGGGTTCGAGAGCTTCGCCGCCTTCGAAGTCGCGCACGGTCCGCAGCCGACCGGCACACCGACGACCGAAGAACCGAAGACCGGACAACCGCAGGCAGGCGAGACCATCGGCCGCATCCGCGTGCTGCTCGACGAGCTGGGAATCGAACCGGGGGTCGATCCGCTACAGGCCGCGAAGGAATTCCTCGACGTCGTCGAGAGTGCCGACGCCCCGAGGCCGGAGGTCACCACCTCGATCGACGCGCCGACTCTCTCCGACACGCTGACCCCGATGGCGTCCACACCGGCCGGCAGTCCGGAACCGCCCACGCGTGTACCGCCGCAACAAATCCCGGCAGCAGAATCGGAGCCCGCGGGCGAAGAAGCGGTCGCCGAGGAGAGCGACCTCGAGCTCGCCGACGCCCGGGCGGAGCGCTGGCACGCCGAACTCGAACACGCGCGCGACGCGCTCTCGGTGTCGCTCGACGACCTCGAGCTCGCTCGCGAAGCGGCGCGGGCAGTAAACGCCGAGGTCGCGCAGCGCACGTCCGAGCGCGACGATGCCGTCGCCCGATGGGTCGAGCTCGCCGCGCAGCTGACGGCGCTGCGGGAGGAATCGAACGAGTCGCGTTCGACCGCCGAGCTGCACCGGCGCGAGCGCGACGACGTCGCAATACGCTTGGCCGCCGCGCAGGTGCGGCTCGTCGAGATCGAGGCCCGGCTCACTGCCGCGGAGGAAGGGCGAAGTCGCGTCGACGCGGAGCTGGACCAGGCCCGAACGTTGGCGACCGATCTGGAAGCGAATCGCGACCGGCTCTCGACCCGGATCGCCGAGCTCGAGAACGTGCTGGCGCAGCGCTCCGCTGGAGAGGGGGAGCAGGAGGCGCGCGTCAACGAGCTTCGCACCCGCGTGCAAGCTCTCGAGACGACGCTGGGCGAACGCGACACTGCGCTGCACGGCCTCGAAATCGCGCGCGACGAAGCAAGCTCGGCACGAGATGCCGCCGTCTCCGCCCTCGCGGACCGTACCGCCGAGCGAGACGAGGCCCGAACGACCCTCGCGCGCCGGACGGGCGAACGCGACGACGCGCGCCAGGCCGTCTCGGAGCATGCCCGCCGGCGCGACGAAGCCGGGGCTCGCCTCGAGCAGGCCGAAGCGGAGATCGCGCGGATGGAGACGCTCGTGTCCGCGCACGAGATCGAACACGATGCGACGCTGGTCGAGCTCGGTGCCGCTCGGGCCCGGCTCGAGGAATTGGAGACCGCGCTCGACAGCCGGCGAACGGAACGTGACGTCGCAATCGCGGAGCAGGACCGGGCGATCGCGGAGCTCGACCGGGCACACGACGAGATCTCACGGCTCGAGGCGTCGCTCGCAATCCGCACGACCGAGCGCGAGGAGGCATTCTCTCGGCTCGCCCGAGCCGAGGCCGAGGCCGCTCGGCTCGAGGATGCCGTCGCCGAGATCGCGGGCCTGGAAGCCGCGCTCGCCCTGGAGGTGGCCGCGCACGCGACGACGCACGCTCACCTGGAAGACGCTCGAACCCGTCTCGCCGAGCTCGAGGCTGCGATCACCGACCTCGCGGCCGCTCGCGACGACGCGCGCGGCCGGCTCGACCGGGCCAACGCGCAGATCATGCGCATGGAGGCCGGCGCGCACGACCACCTCAGCGAGCGCGACCGGCTGCGCGCCGCCACCGCCGCGGCGGAGGCGCGAGCCGTTGAGCTGGCCGAACAACTCGAGGGCACGCAGGGCACGCTCGACGCGATCGCCGCCCATGCGGAGGAGCTCGAACTGGAGTTGACGCGTGCGGACGCTGCGAACCCGTCGTCCGAGGCGCGTCGGGAGGCGGAGATCATCATCACGCGGGCCCGAGCGGACGCGGACGAGCTCCGCCGCCAGGCGATGCGCGAGGCCGAGGGCATCCGGCGCGACGCGCTGACAACCGCGGAGGGCATGCGCCGTATCGCGCAGGAAGACGCTCGCGAGCTGCGCAACCACTCCGGCGAGGCCGCCGACCCGGACCGGGCCGACCTGACGTCCGCACTTTTCGAACGGGTGGCGAAACTCGAGATCAGGCTCGCCAAGCAGCGCAAGCGGATCGAGCGTGCGGCCGACCGGATGGAGCGCCGCGAGCGCGCCGAACACGCGGGGATGGAAGCCGACGAGATCCTCGAGCAGGCCGAGAGAAAGGTCGCCCACCAGCGCGAATCCGCCGAGAAGTACGCACTCGCGCAACGCGGCGGCGCCGACGAGTACGCCACCGCCCGGCGCGCCGAGGCGACCGAACAGGCAGCCGAGTTGCGCGCCGCGGCCGAGCGCGACGCCTCGCAGCTACGCGAGACCGAGGTGCGAGCCGCGGTTGCCATGCGCGAAGCCGCGCAGCGCGACGCCGGCCGGATCCTCGAGGAGGCGGAACGGGTTGCCGCGCAGACGCGCCAAGCCGCCGAACGCGACGCCGCCGAACAGCGCCGGTCCGCCGAGCGTGAGGCGGCCGACATTCGCGACAAGTCGCGGGTCGAGCGGCAAAGGCTGCGCGACGAGCTCGCGATCCTGCTCGAGCGGCTGGCCGGAACCGATCAGGCCGATAACGCCTGATAAGAC
>JAUZEM010000192.1 GCA_030839005.1 Actinomycetota bacterium
GTCGGCGCCCGCAAGCGAAACCGTGAGATCGCCGAGCTGCGTCATGATCCGGCCACCGAGGAGCTTGCCGATCGATCCCTCCGGGCCCGGCACCTTGCCCTTCGTCGCGGCCGTGAGCGTGCGCATCGACAGGAATTTCTGGATGCGCGTCTTGGTATAGAGATCGGCGAGTTGCTGGCGTACGCGCGGATCGCCGTTGACACCACGTTGTTGCGCGAGCGAGATGGCCTGATGCACGGAGCCGCGCCCGCCCCCGCCGCCGCCGGAGCCTATGGCCACCCGCTCGTTCATCAGTGTGGTGATCGCGACCGTCCAGCCCTCGTTGACGTCGCCGAGCACCTGATCATTGGGCACGCGCACGTCGTCGAAGAAGACCTCGTTGAAGCCCGCACCGCCGTTCATCTGCTTGAGCGGCTTGATCGTGACACCCGGCGCCTTCATGTCGACGATGAACGCGGTAATGCCTTTGTGCTTCTCCGCTTCGGGATTGGTGCGGCAGATGATCTCGCCGAAGTCGGAGTACTGCGCGCCCGAGGTCCACACCTTCTGACCGTTGATCAGCCACTCGTCGCCGTCGCGCGTGGCCGTCATCGCCAGCGACGCGACGTCGGAGCCGGCCCCGGGTTCGCTGAAGAGCTGCGACCAGATCTCCTCGCCTCGCAACAGCTTTGTGAGGTAGCGCTCTTGTTGGGCGGGGGTACCCGCCGCGCGCAGGGTCGGGGCGATCATGCCGAGCCCGATGATGTAAGCCTCAGTGGGCAGCCGGAAGCGCGCCTCTTCTTGACTGAAGATGATCTGCTGCAGCGACGTGCCGTTGCGTCCGCCGAATTCGGGCTCCCACGTGATGCGCGCGAGCCCCGCGTCGAACTTCATCGCCTGCCACCGCTTCGCGCGTTCGAGGTAGTCGCCACCGCCGATCTCGAGCTCGTGCTCGGGCACCTCACCCGTGACTTCCGGTGTGTGCTCCTCGAGCCAGGCGCGGAACTCTTCGCGCCACGCGGTCTCTTCGGCGGTGTCGTTGAAATCCATGCGGGGCAGTATCCGCCCCGGCTCGTTGCACCCGCAACCCGGAGTCGAACGTCCGCGCACCGTCTTTGTCCGGTTCGCGAGCGGGTCGTAGCATCACGCGGCATCATGTCGAACTCTCTTTACGAGCGCCGTCCGGTTGCCGATCCCGCCCAGCTCGGTCTCGACCCCGCAGCCCTCGATGCACTGTTCGCACGCGTGCAGCAGGACATCGACGCCGGGCGACTGCCGTCGTGCCAGCTCGCGCTGGCGCGTAACGGGAAAGTCGGAGTCTGGCGCGCGTTCGGGAACGTACCGGTGGAGTCGCGCTACGTGATCTTCTCGGCGACGAAGGCCGTCGTCGCGGGAGCCGCGTGGATCCTGATCGGCGAAGGTCTGCTCGACGTCACGCGCCCGGTCGCGGCGCTCATCCCCGAGTTCGCACCGAACGGCAAGGCGGAAATCACGGTCGAGCAGGTGATGCTCCACACGTCGGGCTTTCCCCGCGCGCCGTTCGGGCCACTCGAATGGGACGATCGCGAGCGACGGTTGGCGCGCTTTTCGAGCTGGCGATGCAACTGGGAGCCCGGCTCGCGCTACGAGTACCACCCGACGTCGGCGCACTGGGTGCTCGCAGAGATCATCGAGCGTTGCACGGGCGGCGACTTCCGTGCGTTCATCAGAGAGCGGGTCCTCGAACCGCTCGGACTCGTCGGGCTGCAGATCGGTGTCCCGGTCGCGCAGCAGGCGGACATCAACGATCTCGTCCGAACCGGCGAGCCCGCGACGCCGGACGAGCTGGAGGCGGCAATCGGTGTTCGTTCACTTCCTCTGACCGAGGTGACGCCCGAGACGCTGATGTCGTTCAATCAGGCCGAGGTGCGCGCAGTCGGAGTGCCCGGTGGTGGCGGCGTGTCGACCGCGGCCGATCTCGCGCTCTACTACCAGGCGCTCCTCGCCGATCCGGCTGGGATCTGGAAGCCGGAGGTGCTGGCCGACGCGACGTCGCACGTGCGAAATCACCTGCCGGACTACTTGGGAACGCCCGCGAACCGCTCGCTCGGTCTCCTCGTCGCAGGTGACGACGGCGGCTCGGCGGCGCGGGGCATGGGCCGCACGGTGTCGGCGCGCGCGTTCGGCCACAACGGTGCCGGTGGGCAGATCGCCTGGGCCGATCCTGCGACCGGCCTCTCGTTCAGTTACCTCACGAACGGCCTCGACCAGCATCAGCTCCGCGAGTGGCGACGCACGACCGGCATCGCGAGCCGCGCCGCGAACTGCGTTGTCGCATAGGGCGCTGCGTCTGGACGGGTCGGGGTTTCCCGGGTTGCTCTGGACCCGAAATTGCGCTCCCGAGCAGCCGCGATACCCGGCGCCGGCGCCCGGCCATAGGATGTCGGAAGCTCTACTCCGGGGGGAACGCATGAATTCTCGAATCAGTGTGCCGAAGCTCGCGGCCGCGGCCTGTCTGGGCGCGCTCGTGGTCGCCGGGTGTGGCAGCTCGAGCGGGAAGCCGTCGGCCAGTGCACCGCCGCCGACGAGCGCGACCACCACAACGACGCGGCCGCCGACCCAGGCCGTCGTGTCGGAGAGCTCGGTGCGGGTGATCCCCGGGAGCGCGACCGGGAAATCGCCGTGCGAGAAGGCCTCTCCGGCGCCGGCTTCGCCGGGCCAGGTCGGCGCCGGTACGGCCGGGAGCGGAGGGGCCGGCGAGCACGGCGCGCGGGGCATGGTGCAACAAGTTCCGCTGACGAAAGCGGAGCAGAGCGCGCTCGAAGCGCAGTTGTCCGCGGCCAAGGCCGTCATCCGCGCGTATCCGACGGTGAAAGATGCAGAAGCTGCCGGCTACTCGATGTCGACGCCGTACGTGCCGTGCATCGGCGCGCACTACACGAACATCTCCCTCGTCAGGCAGTTCGATCCCGCGCACCCCTCGGAGTTGCTGTACGACGGTACGAGCCCTGACTCGAAGATCCTCGGGCTGAGCTATCTCGTGTATCACACGCAAGGTCCGCCGCCCGGCTTCGCGGGCCCGAATGATCGCTGGCACCAGCACAACGCGAACGGCGGTTTGTGCCTCAAGGGCAGCGTCGTGGTCGGCGGCGAGAACTCGACGCGCGCGCAGTGCGCGGCGATGGGTGGTCGCAAGACGCTCCTCACCGACATCTGGATGGTTCACTCGTGGATCGTGCCGGGGGTCGCGTGCGACTGGGGCGTCTTCAGTGGCGAATGCCCCGAGTTGGGCGGCCGCCTGGGCGGCACCGCGGAGGACGGGCCCTACCCCAGCACGATCAAAGTCTCGTAGTCCGTCAGCCCAGCGGCGACCAGGCCGCGCTTCGGAGCAAACGACTCTCCCAGTCGTCGCGCACCTCGAGCGCGTCGTGCATCCACGTGCCCGGTCCCTTCACCGGCGCCGGAAGCTCGCGGGTGAACAGGCCCGGGAGGCGCTCGGGGAAGTCCACGCGCTGCCACAGGATCACCTCGCGCCGCCGTGGTGCGCCGAGCGCGGCCTGGAACACCGCGAGCAGCGTGAGGAGTGAGCGCTCGGAGCGCTGTTCGAGACTGGGCGCGTAGTGCGTGCGCGCCTTCTCGAGGTAGGTGTCGAGCTTCGCCTCGTAGGGCCACGCGCTGTCTTCCATGTAGAGCGCGGGCTCGTGCTCGCGACCGTCAGTAGGCACCGTCGCGAGGTCGAGCTCACGCAGGGGCGACCAGTCGACGGATAGCAGCAGCTTGCCCTTCACTTCGCGCCGCATTCCGTCGACGTCGGCGGCCCAGCTGCGCAGGTCGCCCGCCTGTATGCGCCGGGCGAGACGCTCGTACGCGGCGCCGTCGGCCAACGCGGTGATCGTCGTGTGCTGATACGCGCGTCCCGTGCCGTGCGCGAGCTTCAGGTAGTAGACCAGCCGGGCCTCTCCGTCGTTTGCGAGGGCGTTCATCCAACCGGTGCGAAACGCGGCTTCGAACTCCTCCTCGTGTCGCCCGGCAATCGTGTGGACCTCGTGCAACAGGAGCATCGGGTCAGCCTGCCATGTGCTCCAGCAGGAAGTCGATCGCGCGGGTCAATGTGGCGACGTCGTCGGGCTCGATCGCGGGGAAGAGCGCGATTCGCAGTTGGTTGCGGCCGAGCTTGCGATACGGCTCGACGTCGACGATACCGTTCGCTCGCAGCGCGGCCGCGAGCGCGGCCGCGTCGATGCGCTCGTCGAAATCGATGGTCGCCGTGACCGGGCTGCGGTGCGCCGTGTCCTTCACGAACGGCGTCGCGTACTTGTGGCCGTCGGCCCAGCCGTACACGATCGCGGCCGAACGATCGCTGCGACCGGCCGCGAACTCGAGCCCACCGTTCTCGAGCATCCATCGGAGCTGGTGCTCGAGGAGGAACAGGGTCGCGAGGGCGGGTGTGTTGTACGTCTGGTCGTGGCGCGAGTTCTCGACCGCGATCGACAGGTCGAGGGTCGCGGGAATCCAGCGTGTTCGCGTGATCCGGTCGATGCGCTCGAGTGCTTTGGGGGCGCAGAGGGCGAGCCACAGGCCGCCTTCGCTCGCGAAGCTCTTCTGCGGCGCGAAGTAATAGACGTCGAACGCGCGCGGGTCGACCCGTATGCCACCGGCGGCGGATGTGCCGTCGACCACGACCAGCGCGTCGCCGCGCGGCCGGTGCACATCGACGACCACGCCGGTCGATGTTTCGTTGTGGGGATACGCGTAGACGTCGCCATCGACCGTGTCGGGCCGGATCGGCGTCTCGCCGGGCGCGGTCTCGCAGATTTGCGGATCGTCGAGATGGGGCGCCGCCCGGGCGACCTGCGCGAACTTCGACGAGAACTCGCCGAGCACGAGGTGGGTGCTCCGGCGCTCGACGAGTCCGAACGACGCGGCATCCCAGAACAGCGTCGAACCGCCGACGCCGAGCAGCACCTCATAGTCGTCCGGGAGCGAGAACAGGTCGCGCAGACCGCTGCGTATGCTGGCGACAACCGCGCGCACACCGTCGCGCCTGTGGCTCGTGCCGAGGTAGCCGTGCGCGACACGGGCGAGTGTCGCGACCGCCTCGTCGCGTACCTTCGACGGGCCCGATCCGAACCGTCCGTCGCTCGGCAGTAGCGCGCGGGGAAGCGTCACGTCGTCGGGTGTCATGCCTCAACTCTATGGTCAGGCCAGCGCGAGGACCTCGTCGAATCCGGTCCGGAGACTGCCGAGCAGCATCTCGTGATCGGGAACCGCGGCGGTGTCGATCACGACGCCGATGCAACAGGTGTCGATGTGTGAGATCAGCGCGACGTTGAACGCCGCGCCCGCCGGCGGCGCGAATGCGTACAGCCGCTCGACGCGGGCGCCGGCGACGTACACCGGCACCGGCGCGCCGGGGATGTTCGACGTCACGAAGTCGCAGCACTTGAGCATGCCTCCGAACAACGCGGTCGTCGTCGCGGTCGGCAGCCGGTTGAGGACCCCGGCCATCGTGCTGGTCATCTGGAGCGCGGGTTCGGCGCGCCAACCGCGGATGAGCGTGCGTAGCGCAGCGATGCGCTCACGGGGATCCTCGATCGACGTCGGTACCGGGAAACGGGCCGGCGCAAAGCGGTTCCCGCCCGCGTCGTCGTCGCTCTGGCGCAGGTTGATCGGCAACGTCATTCGTAATTCGACGGGCGCGGCGCCATGTCGTTCGTGGTAGCGCCGGACGCCGCCGACCACCGCGGCGACGAACACATCGTTGAGGCTGCCGTCGCTCGCCTTCGCGACGCGGCGCATCTCGTCGAGCGACACGTCGAACGCCTCGAGCCGGCGCGCGAGCCCGCGCCGGAGCATGATCGGCGACATCGGGCCCGACGCGGGCGCGAGGGTGCGCGCGACCGAGCGGGTGGTTCGCAGGGCATCACCCGCCGAGCCCAACGGGTGACGAATTGCACGCGCGGTCGCGTGCGCCACACCGACCGGTACGCGCCGTGCGATTCCCAGCGCGCGCCGTCGATTGTGTGCGAGCGAGTGACGCACCATGTCGAGCATCCGCGCCTCCTCGGGCGCGAGTGCCGCGGGTACGTGGTCATCCGAGGTTTCGGGGGCGTCGGGAACGAGGTCGACGAAATGGGTGAGCAGCTCCATGCCACCCACGCCGTCGGTGACCGCGTGATGCACCTTCATCGCGAACGCGGCGCGCTCGCCGTCGGGACCGTCGAGCCCTTCGAAGAGGGTGAATTCCCAGAGCGGGCGCGCTCGATCGAAGCTCGTTGTCGCGATCGGCTGCAGCGCGTCGAGCAACGCGCGCATGGTTCCCGGCCGGGCCAGGCGGACGCGTCTGAGGTGGAAATCGAGGTCGAACGTCGGTTCCGCGGTCCAGCGCGGTGGCGCGATCCGAAACGGCGGCGACACGACCCGCTGGCGCAATCTTGGAATGAAGCAGGTCGTGCGGTCGATCCGCCGTCGCAGCCGCTCCCAATCCGGGACCGAGTCGAAGAGCGCGACCGCGAGGATCGTCGAGCGCAGGACGGGATCCTTCTCGATGTTCCACATGAGCGCGTCCTCGTCGCTCATGTGATGCGCGAAACGCGCCGCTTGCGCCATTGGCCGTCCCCCGGGGCGTACGTCGAAGTTTCGCGACGGTACCCCCGGAACGGTCCGCTGTCCCGAGGGGCGGATCAGGTCGAGATGTCGAACACGACCGTCACGTCGACGCTGAGCTCCTGCGAGCCCGGCGAGATCGGCACCGGTGCGGATCGCGCCGCCCCGTCGTACGCGCCGTGGAGGAACTGCGGCTGCGGCAACTGGGTGCCGGTGTCGTCGATCGTGCGGATCGCCCCGACCTTCACGCCGGCCGCTTCCGCGAGCTGTTTGCCTTGCGCGAGAGCATCCTTGATCGCGTCGGCCCGCGCCTTCGCGACGAGGGTGCTCGTGTTGTCGATCGAGAACGACACGCCTTGCAGACGGACGTCTTGACCCGCGGTCAACGCGGCCGCGTCGATCACGGATCCGGCCTTGGAAAGGTCGCGCAACTTCGCCGACACGGTGTTCGACGCCGAGTAGCCGGTGACGTGGAAGTTCTTGTCGAAGTTCGGCGAGACGCTCAGGTCGACGGTCTGGATGTCCTTCGCGGCGACGCCATGGGACTTCAGCGCAGAGATGAGCGCGTTCGCCCGGTCGTTGTTGCGCTGGAGCGCGGCCTGGGCCGAAGGGTCGATGGTCTGTACGCCCATCGTCACCGTCATCACATCGGGCGTACCTTCGACCTGACCGTGACCGGCGACGTTGATCGTCGGGCCCGGGTCGACCGGCGGTGTGGTCGCCGCGGTCAGCCGAACCGGCGCGGTCGTCTTCGTGTTGCTGCTGCAGCCGGCGATGCCGACCGCGGCAGCCGCGGTGACTACGGCGATCACGGTCTTGGTGAGCACGCGCATCGATGTGCCTTTCGTAGGTGGATCCGGAGATCCGACGCCGCGAGGCCCCCCGGCGGTTCCCGGATGAACCTCATTAGGGTCGGTACGTGCGCAGCCGGTTCGTGATCGCCAACGGCATCCGCCTGTTCTGCCTCGAGGCGGGCCCCGCCGGCGCGCCGGTCGTCCTGCTGTTGCACGGCTTCCCTGAGCTCGCGTACTCGTGGCGGCACCAGGTCGCGGCGCTGGGCGAGGCCGGCTTTCACGTGGTCGCACCCGACCTGCCCGGCTACGGGCGCAGCGACAAACCGAACGTCACCTACGACTGCGAGTGGATCAATGCGTGTCTCGTCGGCGTCCTCGACGCGTTGGGCTGCGAACGCGCGGTCGTCGCCGGACACGACTGGGGCGGGATCCTCGTCTGGATCATGGCCCGGCAATATCCCGAGCGGCTCGCCGGCGTCATCGGAGTGAACACGCCCGATCTTCCGCGCCCCCCGATGCCGCCGGTGCAGTTGCTTCGTCAGATCTTCGTCGACACGCCCATCTACATCATCCAGTTCCAAGAACGCGGGGTCGCGGAGTGGATGCTCGGCTCGTGGGGGCGCGGCATCGACGACTTCGTCGAGATGATCTTCGGCGCGACCACGCAAGTTGCCGACGCGTTCCCGCCCGCGGTGCTCGACGTGTACAAGGATGCGTTCCGCCCGGTCGGTGCACTCACACCGCCGATCGAGTACTACCGGAACCTGGACCGCAACTGGGAGCTCACGGCGGAGATCGCGCATCGTACGATCGACGTGCCCTGCCTGATGATCTCCGCCGCGGACGATCCGGTGCTCACACCCGCCATGACGGCCGGGATGGAGGAGCGGGTTCCCGATCTCGAACGGGTCGTCATCGAGCGTTGCGGCCACTGGACCCAACAGGAGCGACCGCGGGAGACGTCGCACGCGATGCTCGCATACCTCCGCCGCCTCCCACCCTGGCACTGACGACCTCGACCCCCGAATTCCTCCAAACAGTTGGGCGCGAAACCGGCGCGTGGGGCGTGTTTTCGTCCAAACAGTTTGGCGCGAAACCGGCGCGTGGGGCGGCTTTTCCACCAAACAGTTGTGCGCGAAATCGGCGCGTACGATGCGCTGATGTCGGAGGATCCGATCGAGAGGTACGGCGCGCTCTTCGAACGGGACGGGTCGCGCTACGTGCCCACGCCGCTCGCGCGTGGACCGTGGGACCCGAAGGCGTTGCACGGCGGCGCGCCGAGCGCGCTGTTCGCGACGGTCTGCGAGACGCACGACCCGGGTCCGGCGGCGTTCGTCGCCCGCCTCACGGTCGAGTTGATGCGTCCCGTCCCGCTCGCGCCGCTCGACCTGCGCGTGCGCACGATCCGGCCCGGCCGGAAGGTTCAGTGGCTCGAGGCCGCGCTGGTCGACGAGGACGAGCGCGAGGTCGCGCGGGCGACCGTCCTGCGCGTCCGCTCTGACGACGTCGACACGAGCGGTTCGGTGCATCCGGCAGTGGACGCACCGCCCGGACCCGGTTCGGCCGTCGCCCACGCGTTCCCCTTCGGTGAGGGAGCCATCGGCTTCTGGAACGTGCACGACGTCCGGCTCGTGCGCGGTAGCTGGATGGAGCCCGGGCCCGCCGTCGCCTGGTTCCGGCTGCAGTGCTCCGTTGTGGCCGGCGAGCCGATCTCGCCGATCGCGCGCGTGGCGGCCGCCGCGGACTTCGGTAGCGGTGTCTCGAATCCGGTGCGCATGACGAACGCCGCCGCCATCAACCCGGACCTGACCGTCCACATGCATCGCCATCCCGACGGCGAGTGGGTGTGCCTGGAGTCCGGTGCCTGGGCGCAGCCGCACGGAGTCGGCATGGCCGAGACGCGCTTGCACGACGAGCGCGGTGTCATCGGCCGCTCGGTGCAGTCGCTGCTCGTCGAACCGGCGGCGCACCGTCCGATGAGACGCTGAGCCGCCGCGCGGGCTTCAACAGTTAGTCGTCTTCCGACTTACGTTCGACGTCGGTTGCCCAAAGCTCGAACTCGCCGTTGCGGTAGACGAGCGCGGCCGGCCGGCCCGTGAGCGGCGGCCGCAGATCGCCGCGGCTGCGGTCGACCCGCACCGATATGGACCGTCGTCCCGAAGCCGTGAGCATGGTGACGCGGTCGGAGCCGCCCCACTTGAATGCGGACGCCGGCATGGCGAGCGCCTGAAACTGCGAGAACCGCTGTTGTTTGCCGGCCCTCCGGCGCAGGGACTCCTCGACCCGGTCGGAGATCGGGCGCACCAGCGACTCCGGCAGCTTGGCCCGCTCGACCTCTGCCTTCACGATCTCGCGCAGCGCCGCGCCCTCGAACACGTTGCGTTGCAGCGCGGCGGCGCGGGCCGCGTTGCTCGTGCGGTTGACCCGCTCCAGGGTGGCGACCAGCAACTTGTGCTGGTCGGCATCGGGGAGCAGCTCGACTTCGTCGATCGTCGTCATGACGCGGAGCATCGTACCGACGCGGAGAGCCAAGCTTTCTCGGATAGCTAGTATCCGTGTTATGCGATTGTCCGACGGTGTCGAGTGGGGCGTGCACGTCTGCGTGGTGCTGGCGACGCTGCCCGACGACGCCGCGCTGGCGGCGGCGAAGCTCGCCGAATATCACGGTGTGCCCGCCGCGTATCTGGCCAAGCATCTGCAGGTCCTCGCCGGAGCCGGCGTGCTCCGAACCGTCAAGGGCGCGCGGGGCGGCTATCGGTTGGCGCGACCGCCCGCCGATATCACCGTGCTCGACGTGGTCGAGGCGATCGACGGGGAGGAATCCGCGTTCCGGTGCAGCGAGATCCGCCGCCGCGGCCCACTGGCGATGCCGGCGCGCGAGTACACGAAGCCGTGCGGCATCCACCGCGCGTTCAGCCGGGCCGACGAGGTCTGGCGTGCGGAGCTCGCCAAGACGACCATTGCCGATCTCCTCATCGGGCTGTTACACGACGTGCCGCGGACCGCGCTCGAAAAGGGTGCCCGCTGGCTCCAGGAGAGTGCGCGCTGAGCAGGCGCGCTAACGGCCGGCGCGCGGGCGCTTGCCGTGGTTCGCCTTGTTTCGGCGGGCCTTGAGCCGGCGCTTCTTCGTCTTCTTGCTCATAGGACGTCGGAGGCTACCTGATCGGTAGCCTGCGCCCGATGGAGAACCTGGGTCTCGTGGGTTTCACCGGCGCGGGCGCGAACCGTCTCTTCAGCGCGCTCACCGGGCTGCCGGTGCCCAGCGAATACGAGGCCGCGGTCGGCGTGGCGAGCCTCCCCGACGAGCGCCTCCTCCGGCTGACCGAGATGTCCAGGTCGAAGAAGACGGTCGCGGCGGGCTTCGAGCTGGTGAATCTCGCACTGCCGCCGGGGTCGAAGCCGGGCGAGGGACTCGGCGCGAAGTTCCTCGGCGCCTTGCGCAACTGCGACGCCATCCTGATCGTGTTGCGCGCGTTCGCCGACGGCGGCGTGGTGCCCGATCCGGAAGGCGACCTCGTCGCGCTCGAGCTCGAGCTCGTGCTCGCCGACATCGCGAGTGTCGAACAGCGGCTCACGCGCCAGCGCCGGGCCGCGAAGAGCGGCGACAAGGAGATCCTGGCCGAGGTCGAGGTGCTGGAGAATGCCCACGCGCTGCTGTCCGACGGAACGCCGATCCGGCGCGGCTCGTTCGCGACCGATGAGATCGGGCGCCTCGCTCCGGTCTTCCTGCTCACGACCAAGCCGTTGCTGATCGTCGCCAACACCGGCGAGGAGCAGGCGACCGCCGCGCCACTGCCCGCCGAGGAGGTGCTTGCGGTACCGGTCGACATCGAAGCCGAGATCGCCGCCTGCGCGCCCGACGACCGCGCCGAGATGCGTGAGTCGTACGGTCTCGGGGCGTCGGCGCTGGACGCGGTCGCGCAGGCGGCGTACCACCTCCTCGGGCGGCTCACGTTCTTCACCACCGGAGAGGACGAGTCGCGCGCCTGGACCTTTCGCGCGGGTGCCAAGGCGCCGGAGTGTGCGGGCGTCATCCACAGCGACCTCCAGCGAGGATTCATCCGCGCCGAGGTGATCGACTGGCGCGAGCTGCTCGAGATCGGTTCGTGGGCGAAGGCGCGCGAGCTGAAGAAGCTGCGGATCGAGGGCAAGGACTACGAGGTCCGAGACGGTGACGTCCTCGAGATCCGCTTCAACGTGTAGGAAACGGGCATGACCTGGCTGGTTCGCGGTGAAGACGTGCTCGCGGTCGCCGAGGTGGCCGCGTCTCCGCGTCGACGCGCGCGCGGTCTCATGGGTCGCGAAGACGTCGAAGGCGTGCTCGTGCTTCGACCGTGCCGCCAGGTGCACACGTTCGGGATGCGGTTCCCGATCGACGTCGCGTTCTGCGACGGCGCCGGAATCGTTCTGCATCTGAGCACGCTGCCTCCCCGACGCGTGTCCCGTCCGGTCTGGCGCTCCTCCTTCGTGATCGAAGCGCGCGCCGGGAGCTTCGAACGCTGGAAGCTCCAAGCCGGCGACGTCGTCGAGATCAAGGGCTGATCCGAGGGTCGGGCGCCGGGGCTTCGAAGCGGGTCAGGCAGAATGAGGCTCTCCATGGCGCGCTTCTACGTCACCACTCCCATCTATTACGTCAACGACGTCCCCCACATCGGTCACGCCTACACGACCGTGGCCGGCGACGTGCTCACGCGCTGGCGGCGGCTCTGGGGCGACGAGGTCTTCTATTTGACCGGGACCGACGAGCACGGCCTCAAGGTGCAGCGCGCAGCCGAGGCCAGGGGTGTGACGCCCAAGGAGCTGGTCGACGAGACGGCCGGGCACTTCCGCGACACGTGGGACGGGCTCGACATCGCCTACGACGACTTCATCCGCACCACCGAGCCGCGTCACTACGAGGCGGTGCAGAAGTTCCTGCAGACGATCTACGACGCGGGCGACATCGAGCTCGGAACCTACGAAGGTCTCTACTGCGTCTCGTGCGAGGCGTACTACGCGGAGGACGAGCTGGTCGACGGCTGCTGTCCGATCCACCTACGTCCGGTCGAGCACGTCGTCGAGGAGAACTACTTCTTCAAGCTCTCGCGCTTCACCGACCGCTTGCTCGCGCATTATGCGGAGCATCCCGACGCGGTGCAGCCCGAGTCGCGGATGAACGAGGTGCTCGGCTTCATCCGGGGTGGCCTCCAGGACTTCTCGATGAGTCGCACGTCGATCAACTGGGGCGTTCCGCTCCCCTGGGACCCGAAGCACGTCGCCTACGTGTGGGCCGACGCGTTGTTCAACTACTGCACGGCGGTGGGGTACGCGAGCGACGATGCGCGCTTCGCCAAGTGGTGGCCCGTCGACTACCACCTCGTGGGCAAGGACATCTTGCGCTTCCACGCGGTGTACTGGCCCGCAATGTTGATGGCCGCCGGTCTCGAGCCGCCGCGGTGCGTCTTCGCGCACGGCTGGTTGCTCGTGGGGGGCGAGAAGATGAGCAAGACCGCGCTCAACCAGATCGCGCCTGCCGATCTCGTCGCCGACTTCGGGGTCGACGGTTTCCGCTACCACTTCATGGTCGACCAGCGATTCGGTCCCGACGGCGACTTCTCGTACGAGGCGATGGTGCAGCGGTACAACGCCGATCTGGCCAACAATTTCGGCAACCTTGCCAGCCGCGTGCTCAACATGGCGATGAACTACTGCGGCGGGGTCGTTCCCGACGAGCGCGCCGACGGGCCGTTGCGCGAGGCGGCCGCGAGCGCCTTCTCGCGGCTCTGCGACGCGTTGACCCGTCTCGATTTCGCCGGCGGGTTCGGTTCGGTTTGGGAGCTCATCCGCGCGACGAACGCGTACATCGAGGACAGCAAGCCTTGGGAGCTCAACAAGCAGGGCGACGCGCCGGCGGTCGCGAAGGTGTTGGGTGACTGCCTCGAATCGCTGCGGATCGTCGCGTTGCTCGCATCTCCCTTGATCCCGAACGCGGCGCAGGAGTTGTGGCGGCGACTCGGTCTGGCCGGACGGCCGGAGGACGCGCGGTTGCCCGAGGCGGCGGCGTGGGGGCGATTGCCCGCCGGCGCGTCGCTCGACAAGGGCGCGCCACTTTTCCCGCGCAAGGAAACGTGATGGTTTTCCCGCGCAAGGAAACGTGATGGAGCCGCGTTGGGTCGACTCCCATTGCCACCTGCAGCTCGCAGGGGGCGACGAACATGTCGAGAGGGCGCGCGCCGCCGGCGTCGAGTGGCTGGTGTGCGTCGGCACTGATATCGAGACGTCGCAGGCCGCGCTGACGTTCGCCGGCCGGCATCCCGACGTCTATGCCACGGTCGGCCTCCATCCGCACGACGCGTCGAAGCTCTCCGCCCAGTGGGAAGCACTCGAGCCGCTCGCGGTGTCCGAAGCATGCGTCGCCGTCGGTGAGTGCGGGTTCGATCTCTTTTACGAGCACTCGCCGCGCGACGAACAGGAGACCGCCTTCCGGTTGCAGGTTCAGGTCGCAAACCACGCGGGCAAAACGCTCGTGGTTCATTCGCGCGACGCGTGGAGCGACACCTTCCGCGTCCTCGACGACGAAGGTGTGCCCGAACGAACGATCTTCCACTGCTTCACCGGTGGTCCGGAGGAAGCGCGCGCGGCGCTCGAACGCGGTTGTTACCTGTCGTTCAGCGGCATCGTCTCCTTCAAGAATGCCGGCGCGCTTCGTGAAGCGGCGCGCATCACTCCCGACGATCGTGTCCTCGTCGAGACCGACTCGCCGTTTCTGACGCCCGAGCCGCATCGCGGCCGGCCGAACGAGCCCGCGCTCGTCGTCGCAGTCGGTGCCGCGCTGGCGCGCGCCCGAGGGGTCGAGCCGGCGGAGATCGCCGAGATCACGCGTCTGAACGCGGTGCGCGCATTCGGCGTGGAACGGTGACGCCGAGCGAGATCCGTGAGCTCCTCGCGCGCCACGGGGTCCGGCAGTCGCGGGCGTTGGGTCAGAACTTCCTCGCCGATCCGAACACCGCACGCCGAATCGTTCGCCTCGCGGAGGTGCGGCGGGGCGAGCGGGTCGTCGAGGTCGGTCCGGGCGTGGGATCGCTCACCGTCGCGTTGGCCGACGCGGGTGCGCACGTGTGCGCGATCGAGCTCGATCGTCATCTGGTGCCCATCCTCGAGGAGGTCGTCGCGGGTCTCGACGTCTCGGTCGTCCACGACGATGCCCTGCACGTCGACTGGGACGCACGGCTCGGCTCCCGTTCTTGGATCATGGTGGCGAACCTGCCGTACAACGTGGCGGCGACGGTCGTCGTTCGCGCGCTCGAAACCGCGCCCATGATCAAGCGGCTGTTGGTGATGGTGCAGCGCGAGGTCGGGGAGCGGCTCGCCGCCGGCGTCGGCGACGACGCGTACGGTGCAGTGTCGGTGAAAGTCGCGTTCTACGCGACGGCGAAGGTGGTGGGCACGGTGTCCCCCAATGTCTTCGTTCCCAAGCCCAAGGTCGAGAGCGCGCTCGTACGGTTCGTTCGTCACGAGTGCGCGCCCGTGAGCGTGGACGACGTCGGTCGCATGTTCGACCTCGTACGCGCCGGCTTCGCGACGCGGCGCAAGACGCTGCGCAACACCCTGGGAGGGCGGGTCGATGCCGAACGATTCGCGAAAGCGCGCGTCGACCCGCAGGCGCGCGCCGAGACCCTCTCGCTCGCGGATTGGGCCAGGCTCGCCGATGCGTGAGCTGCGAGTCGACGCGTTCTCGAAGCTCACCTTGTCGCTGCACATCACCGGCACGCGCGCCGACGGATTTCACGAGCTCGATGCGACGATGGTCTCGATCGACGAACCGCACGACTCGCTCGTCCTCACACCGGCGACGCGTACGTCGTTGACGATCACCGGCCCGTTCGCGGAAGGCGTACCGGCCGACGCGTCGAATCTGGCCTGGCGCGCGGCCGACGCGTGCCGGACAACCCTCGAGATGGAGCTGCACAAGGGCATCCCGTCGGGCGCCGGGCTCGGCGGCGGTTCCGCAGACGCGGCCGCAGTGCTCGTCGCCTTGCGGGCCGACCCTCGGCTCGCGCCGCCGCTCGGAGCCGACGTTCCGTTTTGCATGCGGGGCGGGTTCGCGCGCGTCCGCGGCATCGGCGACGAGCTGGAGCCGGGCGACCCGCCGGCGCTCGCGATCGTGGTCGCAACGCCGCGCTTCCGCTGCTCGACGGCCGCCGTGTACCGCGCGTGGGACGAGCTCGGCGGTCCGCACCACGAGATCAACGACCTTCAGGCGGCCGCGGAACATGTCGAGCCGCGCCTCGTCGAGTTCAAGCGGCGTGTGGAGGCCGCCGCGGGCGCGCCCGCGATCCTGGCCGGAAGCGGCTCGTCGTACGCGGTCGTGTTCGAAAGCGTCGTCGACGCCGAGCGGGTTCGCGCCCGCGTCGCAGCAGCGGTGTCGGGTTCGGTGTGGCTGGCCTCGACCTCCTCCGCCGGGGTCGTGCTCCATCCTTGAACGCGCGCCGGGCGAACGCGAAAACGGCCGCCCCAATGGGGCGGCCGCTGCCTACTTACCCTGCTGGCGACGTTGCCAGCGGGTCTTCTTCAGCAGCTTCTTGTGCTTCTTCTTGCGCATGCGCTTGCGGCGCTTCTTGATCAATGAGCCCATGGCGAGTGTCGAACCTACCAGAAGCCGCGAGAGTGCCCCGTAGTGGCAGCTATCGTCGATGACGTTTCGGGGGTGGTGTAACGGCAGCACAAGGTCCTTTGGAGTCCTGAGTCGAGGTTCGAACCCTCGCCCCCGAGCGGCAGGAAGGAGATGCAGGCGGAGCCGACCGTAGGGAGGCGAAGACGGAATCGACCCGTGATTAAGGAGATGCAGGCGGAGCCGAACCGAAGGGAAGCGAAGGCGGAATCGACCCATGAAAGTGACGCTCGTATGAGGCAGTACCGACCCCTGAGTGCAGTTGTCCTCGCCGCGGGGGAGGGCACGCGGATGCGATCGGGTACGCCGAAGGTGTTGCATCAGCTCTGCGGTCGGCCGATGGTGCTGCACGTCGTCGACGCCCTCGCCGAGCTGCCGCTCGAACGGATCGTCGTGGTCGTCGGACACGCGGCGGAGAGGGTGACGAAGGCGTTGCACGACCAGCTCGTCACCGAGGTGCCCGTCGAGTTCGTCGAGCAACGGGTGCAACGCGGCACCGGCGACGCGGTGAGTGTGGCGCTCACGGTCTTCGACGATCTCGATGCCGAGGACGACATCCTCGTGCTTCCCGGCGACGCGCCGCTCGTGCGCGCGGAGACGATCGCCCGGCTCGCGACCGAGCACCGCCTGCAGGACGCCGCGGCTGCGATCCTCTCCGCGACGGTCGCGGCACCCGATGGTCTCGGCCGCGTCGTGCGCGGCAAGGACGGGCGCGTCGCGGCGGTCGTGGAACACGCCGACGCGACGGACGAAGAGCGCGAGATCAAGGAGATCAACACCTCTATCTACTGTTTCCGGCGGGGACTCCTCGCGCCGACGTTGCGCCGCTTGAGCCCGGAGAACGCGCAGGGCGAGTACTACCTGACCGACGCGATCGCCGTCCTGCGCGCCGCCGGCCACAATGTCATCGCGCTGGAAACCGAGGATCCGGCCGAGGCCATCATGGTCAACGACCGCGTGCAGCTCGCGGAGGCCGAGGCCGAGCTCCGGCGGCGCATCAACCGCGTGTGGATGCGCGCCGGCGTGACGATGG
>JAUZEM010000253.1 GCA_030839005.1 Actinomycetota bacterium
GGGGCGGACCTCGACGTCGACGACGAGGAGATCGGGGACGAACTGCTTGGCGCGTGCGATCAGTGACCCGTGCTCGTCGAACACGAGTGAGGCGCCGTCGAACACGAGCTCGTCCTGCCCGCCGACGAGGTTCGCGTACAGGATCGGCACCGACGCGTCGGCGGCGCGCGTCGCGAGCATCGTCTCCCGTTCGACGAGTCGCTGCGCGTAGTAGGGCGACGCGTTGAGGTTGACGATCAGCTCCGCGCCGCCCGCGGCCTCGGCGAGGATCGGCCCGGCCGGACTCCACGCGTCCTCGCAGATCGAGATGCCGACCTTCACGCCGGCGACGTTGAAGAGCGGCAGCGGCTCTCGGGGCGCGACGAAGTAGCGCTGCTCGTCGAAGACTCCGTAGTTGGGCAGCAACTGCTTGCGGTATACGCCGTAGACGCGGCCGTTCGCGCAGACGGCCGCCGCGTTGTGCAGGTCGCGACCCGGCTCGGGAAAGCCGATCACCGCGGCCGCCCGTGTCGTTCGTGCCGCGATCTTGTCGAGCATCTCGACCGCCTGCGCAACGAAGGCGGGGCGCAGGAGGAGATCCTCGGGCGGGTACCCGGTGACGGTCAGCTCGGGAAAGACCACCAGGTCGCAGCCCGCGGCTTCGGCCTCGTCGTATGCAGCGAGAATGCGCTCGGCGTTGCCTTCGAGGTCGCCCACGACGACGTTCAACTGGGCGGCGGCCACCCGAAAGCGCGTCATTGTCCCAGGATACGAGGGCACGCCCGGGCGCGCGAGGCTCGGCACCGGACAACGGACACGCGGTCGCGGTACCCACTTCGCGGATCGATGAGGCACTTCGCAGATCGATGAGGCACTTCGCAGATCGATGACGCCGGGCTACGGTGCTTGATTCGAGGACGTCGAGCCGGGTTCGGAGGGGCTCATGGGCGACGAGCCGTATGCCGCGTTGCTGCCGTGGGCGGTATTTGCGGTGGTCGATCGCGCACAAAGCGATGGAGCGCTCTGGGCCGCCCTCGGAGCGCTCATCACCGCGATCGCGTTGCTCCTGACGAGCTCACGCGGCGAACCCGGACCGCGCAACGTGATGGTCCTCGGCGCCATCGGTTGGTTCGGCGCACTCGTCGTCGCCGGCGCGCTGCACCGATCGGGGTCGGGATTCCTCGCGCACGACGGCCGAGCCCTGTCCGCCTCCGGATTCGCGCTCATCGCCTTCGGCTCGCTGGCGTTCAGCCCCGCGATCGAGCACTACACGCGGCCCCACGTTCGGTCGAGCCGATGGAACGATCCCGCCTTTCACCGCGTGAACGTGCTCATCACACTGATCTGGGCCGCGACGTTCACAGGCGTCGCCGTCGCCAACTTCGTCGCCGCGTCGATCGGCACCCGCGGGGCGTTCACGCTGTTCAATTGGGTCGTTCCGATCGCGCTCACCGCAGTCGCGGCCCACCGGTCGCGTATCTGTTGGGACGACTTCAACGACGACGAGCTCTTCGACCCCGACCCGATGCGAGACCTCGCGCTCGATTGGGAGACGCCCCCCTCCGACGACCTCGACCGCTGACGCGATCGCGTCATTCGGAACTCGGGCTAGCCGATCGCGCTGCAGACGGTGTTGGTGATGAGCCGGGTCACGACGTACGGATCCATGTTGGCATTCGGCCGCCGATCCTCGATGTAACCCTTCTTGTCGACCTCGACCTGCCACGGGATGCGCACCGATGCGCCGCGGTCGGAGACGGCGTAGTTGAACTCGTTCCACGGAGCCGTCTCGTGCGAACCCGTGAGCCGCAACTCGATGTCGGCGCCATAGTTCGCGACGTGCTCCGCCGCGTTCTTCCCGAGCGCCTCGCACGCGGCGATGACTGCGTCGTATCCCTCGCGCATCGACTTCGTCGAGAAGTTGGTGTGCGCGCCCGCGCCGTTCCAGTCGCCGCTGACGGGCTTCGGGTCGAGCGTCGCCGCGATGCCGAAGTCCTCGGCGATGCGGTAGAGCAGCCAGCGCGCGACCCAGAGGTGGTCGGAGACGTCGAGCGGTCCGAGCGGACCGACTTGGAACTCCCACTGGCCGGGCATGACCTCGGCGTTGATTCCGGAGATCCCGATGCCCGCGACGAGCAATGCATCCATGTGCGCCTCGACGACGTCACGCCCGAACACCTCGTCGGCGCCGACACCGCAGTAATAGAAGCCCTGCGGTGCCGGGAAACCCTGCTGCGGGAAGCCGTGCGGACGACCTTCCCGGAAGAACGTGTATTCCTGCTCGATGCCGAACAGCGGTTCTTGCGACTCGAACTTCTCGGCGACCGGAGTGAGCAGCGCGCGTGTGTTCGTGGGGTGCGGCGTCAAGTCGGTGAGCAACACCTCGCACATCACGAGCAGGTTGTTGCCGCCCCGGATCGGATCGGGGCAGGAGAACACGGGCTTGAGGACACAATCCGAGGCCGCGCCCGGTGCCTGGTTGGTGCTCGAGCCGTCGAAGCCCCAGATGGGCAGGTTCTTGCCGTCGCTGAGGATCTTCGTCTTCGAACGAAGCCGCGCCGTCGGCTCGGTGCCGTCGATCCAGATGTACTCCGCCTTGATGGCCACTGCTCGCTCCGATCCAGGGCGCAATACGGCCCTCTATTGACATGGCAGCTTGCGACTGCGCGATTTCCTCGCCGTTGCCCCATTGTGAACACTCTGTTACCGCCCGGACCCGGCCTCGGAGACCCTAGGCGAGCACCCGTAAACTCTCCACATGGAACGCCAGAACGAGTACGTGTTGCGCACGGTCGAGGAGCGCGGCGTCCGTTTCGTGCGGCTCTGGTTCACCGACGTGCTGGGGTTCTTGAAGTCGGTGGAGATCACGCCGGCCGAGCTGCAGGCGGCCCTCGAGGAAGGCATGACCTTCGACGGATCGACGATCGAAGGCTACAGCCGGATCCAGGAATCCGACATGCTCGCCCGGCCCGACGCCAGCACGTTCGAGCTCCTGCCGACCGACGACCCGGAGGCGGCCGTCGCACGGATGTTCTGCGACATCTCGACCTTCTCGGGCGAGCCGTTCGAAGGTGATCCCCGCTACGTGTTGAAGCGGAATCTCGAACGGGCTCGCGAGAAGGGCTTCACGTTCTTCGTCGGCCCCGAGATGGAGTTCTTCTACTTCGGATCCGCCGTCACTGTGGACCCACTCGACACCGCGGGCTACTTCGACCTCACCGCGCACGACCTCGGATCGCAGCTCCGCAAGCAGACCGTACTCAGGCTCGAGGCGATGGGCATTCCCGTCGAATATTCGTTCCACGAGAACGGTCCGAGCCAGCACGAGATCGACCTGCGCTACACCGACGCGCTCGAGATGGCCGACAACGTGATGAGCTTCCGGCTCATCACGAAGGAGGTCGCGGCCGACCACGGCGTCTACGCGACCTTCATGCCCAAGCCGATCACCGGTGCGTTCGGGTCGGGGATGCATACGCACGTGTCGCTGTTCGAAGGCGATGTCAACGCCTTTCACGACCCGGGCGACGAGTACGGCATGTCGAAGGTGGCGAAGCACTTCATCGCCGGTTTGCTCGTGCACGCCAGCGAGATCTGCGCGATAACGAATCAGTGGGTCAACTCCTACAAGCGGTTGATTCCCGGGTACGAAGCACCCGTCTACAAGTGCTGGGCTCGCAACAACCGGTCGGCCCTGGTGCGCGTCCCGCGCTCGAAGACGGGAAAGAACGAGTCGTCGCGGATCGAGTTCCGAGCGCCCGATCCCGCGTGCAATCCGTATCTCGCCTTCTCGTTGATCCTCGCCGCCGGACTGAAGGGCATCGACGAGGGCTACCAGCTTCCGGCCGAGGCAACCGACAACATCTACGCACTCACCGAGGAGGAACGCGTCGCCGAGGGCATCGGGTCCCTTCCCGGCTCCTTGCGCGACGCGCTCGACGCGATGGAGCATTCGGCGCTGGTTGCCGAGGCACTGGGCGGGCACGTGTTCGAGAATTTCCTAGTAAACAAGCGCCGAGAGTGGGCTGACTACAAGGCCGACGTCACACCGTTCGAGATCGCCCGCTATCTCGGGACGCTGTAGGTATCGGCGGGGGACGCAGACCGAGTGTGGGAACGTTGAACGAGCTGATGCTGGTCTTCCCGGACCCGGCGCCGCCCCTCCTCGCGCAGACGCTCGACCTGTCGGGTGTCCGGTGGAAGTCGGTAGGCAATGCCGCGATCGCGATGCAGTACGAGCCCGTCGACGGCTGGACCGGCGCGGTCGTGTGCGCCGACGACGATCCCGAGGGCGCGTTCACGCTCTGCCGCACCCTGCGCAAGGGCGACTCCCGCGTCGAGTCGATCCTGCTGTTGATCACCGGCGCACAGCTCCACGACCTCGAGCACCGCGAGGACCTCTTCGACGACTTCTGCCTCACGCCGTTCCATCCGAAGGAGCTGGAGGCGCGGCTGCGTCACCTGATGTTCCGCGCGGGACGGGCGGGTTCACCGGAAGTCGCGTCGTATGGCGACCTGGTGTTGAACTTCGAGACCTATCAGGCTGCGGTGAGCGGGAAACCGCTCGACCTCACGTACATGGAGTACGAGCTCCTGAAGTTCTTCGTCACGCATCCGGGCAAGGTGTTCACCCGCGAGCAGCTGCTGTCGCGCGTATGGGGCTACGAGTACTACGGCGGCGCGCGCACGGTCGACGTGCACGTGCGGCGTCTGCGGGCGAAGCTCGGCGAGGAGAACGCGAACCTGATTCAGACCGTCCGCTCGGTGGGCTACCGCTTCGGCCAGTCGCGCTGGCCGGGCGCCACCAAGCCTCGCGACCTCGGCTGACCAGCCGGCTCAGCTCGGGTCGTTTGCGGCGCGGGCGTCGGCATCCTTGGTGAGCAGCCAACCGCTGAGCGCCGACCACGCGGCACCGACGACGAACAGCCCGATCGGCCCCGCGACGAAGATCACGAACAGGACGAGGACGACGCCGACCACTCGATCAATCTATATGGGTCGCTCGCGCTGCGCCTCCCTCCGGTCGGCTCCGCTGCCGCTCAGCGGGGCCGGTGGGCCCAGGCTTCGATCTCGATTTCGGCGCCGCCCGGGAGCGCGGCGACCTCGACGGTCGAACGCGCCGGCCGGTGGGCACCGAACGCTTCGGCGTACACATCGTTGACCGTTGCGAATTGCGCGATGTCGGTGACGAACACGGTCGTCTTGGCGACGTCGGCGAGATCGGCGCCGCAGTCGCGCAGGACTGCCGCGATGTTCGCCAGGACCTGACGCGCCTGTGCTTCGACGCCGCCGGGAACGATGGTTCCGGTGGCGGGATCGAGCCCGACCTGCCCCGCAAGCACCAACCAGTCGCCCGCACGCACAGCCGGCGAGTACGGCCCGGCCGGGCGCGGTGCGCTGGGAGTGGGAACGCTCTCGACGGGCATGGTCACCTCCTGCGCGCGGGAAACGTAATAGGTCGTCCGAGCGAGTTCCATGTCGCGGCGGCCACGGCGGCGAAGACGGCGTCGGTCGAGCGAGCGCGCGCCGGTGCGGGATCGTCGACGATCGTCAGCGTGATTTGCGGTGTCTCGGCCGCGCGCAACACGCCGAACGAACGGATGGTGAGATCGTGTATCTCGCCGGTTCGGGAATCGACCGCGAGCCCTTCACTGGTGACCCATCCCAGCGCCATGTGCGCGGCACCGATCGCATAGGAACGCAACGCGACCTCGTCGAGCGGATCGCCGGGCGCCAGGCTCACGTTGACCGTCGTGACCTTGTCGCGCTCGAGGGCGACCTGTGCGCTCGCGCGCGCCCCGCTCGGAGTCACGACTTCGACATCGCGCCCGAGTGCGCCCGCGACGAGTAGTGCCTGCTCCGCGAGGCCGACGGCCCGCAGGTCGGCACTCACGCGAGGACCGGGGACGTCGACCTCCGCCCAGCGCGCCCGCACCTCGATGCCGGCCGGTACCGGCCACACGCGGGGCTCGCCCGCACCGCGCGCGACCACACCGTCGATTTCGACCACGCCGTCGCGCGCGACAGCCACCGCCGCGATCGGCGGTCGCTTGGGTCCCAGGCGCACGACGTCTTCGCGCGCGTAGACCACGCGCACCGCGCGCCCCAGGTGATCGGCGAGCTCGCGCGCCGCCATCGGCGCGGCCGAATGCAACTTGCCCCCGAACGCGCCCGCGTTCGCGAGCGGCGACGCCGGCTCGCCTCCGGGCGCGCACCACGACGCGTCGGGTTCGAGGTACGCCGGCTCGACCCATTGCGTCGCGAGTTGCACACCTCCCGGCGGGCATGCGGGCATACGTTCGACCAGCGGCGCGCGCGGGTCGACGGTCGTGCGACGCCCTTGCACCTTGCCGGCTCGCGCGCGGGCAAGGAGCAGCGAATCGGCGACGACCCACCGCATGCCCGCGGCCTCGACCGCATCGGCCGTCGATCCCGGCGGGAGTGGAACCGCAACCAGCGCGTCACGCGGCGCGGTGTCGTCGGCGAAGGGCGCACCACCCAGCGGCACGTCGAGATCGACGCGCTGGGCGCCGCCGGATTCGAGCGCGGCCCGGCGTCCCGCCGCCTCGAGATCGCGTACGCCCCCGGGTGGGCCGCCGGCGATCGCGTCGCGCACGGTCAGCCAACCGGTGCACCGACACAAATGCGCGGCGAGCGAGCGGTCGACATCCCGTACGCGCTCGCCCGCGAAGCGCATCACGATTCCCGGTGTGCAGAATCCGCACTGCGAGCCACCGCTCGCGACGAACGCCGACGCCGCGTTCACGCGGGCCGACTCGTCGAGGCCTTCGATCGTCGTCACTGCGCGTCCCTCGATCCGCGCGACCGGGGTGACGCACGCCACGCGCGGCTCACCGTCGACGAGCACGGTGCAGCACCCGCATTGGCCTTGCGGAGCGCAGCCGTCCTTCGCCGACACGATGCCGAGCCGTTCCCGCAACACGTTCAAGAGCGATTCGCCGCGTTCTACGTCGGCGTCGACGACGACGGACGCACCGTTGAGCACGAATCTCATCGGCATCGGCATCGCGGCGACGGTACTCGCCGCCCCGACCGCGCCGGGACGCGAAACGACCCCGCAAAACGCGGGGCCGTCACGTGTAGTCGAAAAGGTTGGTCAGGAGAACGACTGGCCGCAGCCGCAGGTGCGTTGGGCGTTGGGGTTGTTGATCGCGAAACCCGCGCCCTGGAGGCCGTCCTTGTAGTCGAGCGACGCACCCTCGAGGTGCTGCGCGCTCGCGGGGTCGACGACGACCTGCACGTCACCGTAGGACTCGACGATGTCGTCGGCAGCCTTCTCGGTGTCGAAGAACATCTCGTACGACAGGCCGGAACACCCGCCGGGCCGCACCGCCACCCGCAGGTACAGCTCGGGCTGGCCCTCGGCGGCAATCAGCTCCTTGACCTTGGTAGTTGCTGTCTCGGTCAGGGCAATCATCTGGGCCTCCGTGAACACTTCGAGCTCGGACTACACATTCAGGATACTTCGACCGCAACGGTGACCCGGCACGGGTCGCGGTCGTACAACGTCGCGAAGTCCTCGACTGTTCCCCCGCCGACGGATGAGACGACGCCTTCGCAGATACCACGATGCAGGTTGCACACGAGCTCCGGATAGGCCTCGGCCAGCTCCCGGAACGGGCAGTGCAGGAACGCGATCTCGGCGCCGCCGTCGGGCCGGGCCTCACGCGCGGGATCGAAACCCAGACGGTCCATCTCGCCGAACAGCGCCTTGACGCACGACTTCGAGTGGGTGCGTCGACCCGCCTCGACACCCCACGACCGGCCGGCCGCGGTCGCGTCGACGGCCTCGGCACCGACGCGCTCGGCCAGCATGGCGAGCATGCCCGCGAGCACCGTGTAACTGGGCGGGTCGAGACCGAGACCGGGCGCCCCCGCGGCCAGCGAGTAGACGTGTTGGGGCCGACCGACAGTTCCGCGGTGCACGGGCTCGACGTCGACGAGACCGGCTTCGCGGAGCCGTTCCAGATGAAGTCGAACCGTGTTCGCGTGTAGGCCCAGCCGCTCGGCCAGCTCGGTCGCGGTCAGCGCCGAGGTCGAGCTCGCGAGCTCCTGGTACATGGAGAATCGAGTCTCGTCGCCGAGCGCCTTCAAGACCGCGAGCAGGTCCATTTCCTTGACGGTACTTTGCAATCGGGCATATTTTCAAGGTCTTCACTGGTTTTATTCTGGACATGATGAGCGATCCGACCCCCCCTCCCGACGGGAGCTCCCCGGCAGTTCCCTCTCCGGACGACGTCCGCGGCGTCCTGGCCGGGGTTCTCGACCCCGAGCTCCGGGCGTCGATCATCGATCTCGGGATGGTCCACGACGTGCGGGTCGAACCGAACGGCGACGTGGTGGTCAAGGTCGCGCTCACGACCGCGGCCTGCCCGCTCCGGGGCCAGATCGGCACCGACGTGCGCTCCAAGGTGGCCGGCCTGCCCGGGGTCGGAGAAGTCCGGGTCGAGTACGACGAGATGACCCAGGAGGAGCGTTCGGATCTGATGCAGAAGGCGCGGCTGCGCGCGTCACAGGCGGCGCCGGCCACGGAGGTCCCGGCGACGACGCGGGTCATCGCCGTCGGCAGTGGCAAGGGCGGCGTGGGCAAGTCGTCGATCACCGCGAACCTCGCGGCCGCGCTCGCGGCGCGCGGCCTCACCGTCGGCGTCCTCGACGCCGACATCTGGGGCTTCTCCATCCCGCGGATGCTCGGCGTGAAGGGCCGGCTCGCGGGTGCGAAGGCGGCGGACGGCAAAGGCAAGATCGCACCCAACGAGGTGCCGGTCGGCGGCGGCGTGTTGCGCGTCGTGTCGATGGGATTGCTCGTCGACGACGAGGACATCGCGCTCATGTGGCGCGGCCTCATCCTCGCCAAGGCGCTGGAGCAGTTCCTCGTCGACGTCAGCTGGGGTGATCTCGACTACCTGTTGATCGACATGCCCCCGGGAACGGGTGACATCCAGATGGCGCTGTCGCGCCTGCTGCCGCAGACCGAGATGCTCGTCGTGACGACGCCAGCGCTCGGTGCGCAGAAGGTGGCTGCCCGCGTTGCCGACATGGCTCGCCGCTCGTATCTGAAGGTGTTGGGCGTGGTCGAGAACATGACCGAGTTCGTCGCGCCCGACGGTACGCACCACGCGATCTTCGGCTCGGGCGGTGGCAAGCGCCTCGCCGCGCTGACCGGCGCGCCGCTGGTCGGGACCGTGCCCATCGAGCCGGCGGTGTCGCGGGACGGCGATGCGGGGATGCCGATCGTGCTCGCCCACCCCGACGCGCCCGCGGCACGCGAGCTCCACTCCATCGCGGAGCGGATCGTCACCGAGCTCCTGCCCCCCGTCGAGATGGCCGGTTGCACCGCGCGCATGTTCGATCTCGTCCAAAAACTCGCGTGAGCAGGAAGGATCCGTTCGACCGCCTCGTCGACACGATCCTCGGTGGCAGCGGACATCGTCCGGTGTGGGGTCAACACCAGCCGAGAACGGGGCGCGGCTTCGACGACCGGCGTTTTCGCAAGGCGCTGCGCGCACACTGGGGCGCCGAGGCCGACCCGATGCGGGTCTCCCTCGCGGTGCAGGACGCGGCCTTCGTCGCGGGCGTCGTGCAGACGGTGAGCGAGCAACTCCGGTTGAACGCCGACGATCGGCGTCGCGTCGCCGTCGGAATGGTCCGGCGGCGCCTGCTCGGCGAGCTCGACCCGACGCTCGACGCGGTCGACGCGGCGTGGCGAGCGTGGTGGCCGCCCCCGCCGGGCGACGACGGTCGAGCTCTCCTTGCGCAGTTCCTCGACGCGTGGCGAGTCTGGCTGTCAGGCTCGACGCAGTGAATGCATCCGAGCGCGAACAACGCCTGGTGTTCGGTGAGATCGCCGAGCAGTACGACGAGTATCGCCCGACTGCCACGGCGGTCGCGTCGACGTCGTCTATGACGTCGAGCTCTACCTCAGTCGGCGAGCCTGAGCGCCACGGCGGGCCGGATCCGCGCGGCCGAACGAGCGGGAGCAGCCGTCGCGAGGAGCGCGCATATGAACGTACCGACCATGAGTAGCCCGATCGCGCCGAACGGAACGCGGAATGCCAGGGTCGAACCGAAGGAGTCGGTGAGCGTGATCGACCACGCGCACACCAACGCGAGCACCGTGCCGATCAACACGCCTTCGACCGCGACGAACGCCGATTCGACGACGAAGGCCGCACGCACCGCCGCAGCTTGGAAGCCGAGGGCGCGCAGCACGCCGACCTGCCGGCGCCGCTCGCGCACTGCACGCACCATGATCACGCCGATCCCCGCGACGCCGACGACGAGCCCGAGCGCGAGGTAGCTGCGCATCAGCAGGAAAAATTGCTGCTGCTGCGCCAAGTCGTTCTGGACCACGGTGTGCAGCGTCTGGGCCTTGCCGCCATTGGCGAGGAAGCGGCCGGCGAAGGCGTCCGCGAACACGTTCGGGTCGCGTACGTCGACATACGCGCGGTCGGGGACCGCCCTCGCACCGAAAAGGTCGCGTGCCGCCGTGATGCCGAAGAGGACACCGTTGTCGGCGACGTCGGGTGAGCTGATCGCCGCGATCGTGAAGGTGCGCGAATGGCCGCTCGCCTCGTCCTGCGCGGTGACCCGGTCGCCGATGCCGACCTGCTCACGCGGTGGTCCGCCACCGGATGACAGAAAGGTTGCTTCGATGATCGCCAGGTCGGGCGAGGCGAGGACCGCGCGGTACGCGGCCGCGTCGCTCGCGTAGCCGGCGCGATCGTCGAGCTTGGGCGGGCCGTGGTCGACGAACCGTCGGTCGTAGCCCGTCGCGGTCCATTCGCGTGACCGCGTGAGACCGGGTGCGGCGG
>JAUZEM010000254.1 GCA_030839005.1 Actinomycetota bacterium
GACCTTCGACGAGAGCATCGGTGCCGCCGATACGCCGATCCTCGTCGACTTCTGGGCTGAGTGGTGTGGGCCGTGCAAGATGATCGCTCCCGTGCTGGAAGCGATTGCCAAGGAGCACCCGGGGCGCATCCAGATCGCGAAGCTCAACGTCGACGACAACCCGAACGTTGCGCGCCGATACGAGGTCATGAGCATCCCGACACTGTTGGTCATCGCGGACGGCGAGGTGAAGAAGCGTCTCGTGGGCGCCAAGGGCAAGCCGCAGCTGCTCGAGGAGCTCGCCGAGTTCATCGATTGACCGGTCCCGTAGTGCTTCGACGGGGTGACCGCGGCAACGCGGTCCGCGACCTCAGCACGCGGCTCGGCCTGCGCCTTCGTTCGCACCCCGCGGCGCACGACGTCTTCGACGAGACCCTCGAGACAGCCGTGCGTGCCTTCCAACAACAGCGGGGATTGCGCGTCGACGGCATCTGCGGCCCCGAGACGTGGGGCGCGCTCATCGAGAGTGGCTTCCTGCTCGGCGACCGCCTGCTGTACCTGTCCGGTGACATGCTGCGGGGCGACGACGTCGCCGAGCTCCAGCGTCGGTTGAACGCACTCGGCTTCGACGCAGGACGCGAAGACGGCATCCTCGGGCCGGAGACCGAGTCCGCCCTGCGCCAGTTCCAGCGAAACGCAGGCGCGACGGCCGACGGCGTTTGCGGACCCGCAACATTGGCTGCGATGGCCCGCGTCAGCGGACTCGCGGCCGGCTCGGTGGCCAGCGTGCGCGAACGAGAAGACCTCCGCCGTTCGCCCTTACGGCTCGACGGCCTGCGCGTGTTCCTCGTGGCTGAGCCCGCCATGGGTGCACTCGCTCACGCGGTCGCGCGCGCGATGGGCAACCTGGGCGGGGTGGTCGGCCTCGACACCTCGGGCGACGACGCGAGCGTTTTGACCGCGGAGGCAAACCGTTTCCGGGCCGGCGCGTTCGTCGCGCTCACGAACAGCGGCGAACCCGGCGTACGTTGCGCCTACTTCGCCAGTCGATCGTTCCGCTCGGAAGGGGGGCTGTGCCTCGCGTTGCGATTGACCGAATCGCTGCGATCGATACGCGATGACGTCGACGAGCCGGTCGGTCGCACCTACCGGTTTCTCCGCGAGACGCGGATGACCGCGGTCGTTTGCGAGCTCGTCGGCCGCGATCAAGCCGACGCGCGGGCGATGCTCACCGCCGGGCTCCCCGACGTGGCGAGAGCGCTGGTCGAGGGTTTCCGCCGCGGGCTCGAGGAGCCGCGAGTCGAGGAACCGCCCGACCGTCGCTCCTAGTACCCGACTCCCGCGGGTCCCTGGCTCATGGCGCGGTAGATGCGCTCGAGATCCTCGAGGTTCGCGAACTCGATGAGTACTCGGCCGTGCCGGGCGCCCATCGTGATCCTGACCCGGGTCTCGAGGTAGTCCCCGAGGAGCTCCTCGAGTTCCATCAGCCCGGGCGCACGCAGCCGGCCGCCAGGGTCCGCCGCAACAGCCGCGACCTCGGTCCGGGCCGACGGCGACTCCTGGCGCTTGCGAATCGCCTCTTCGACCTCCCGAACCGAGAGGTCCTCGGCGACGACCCGCCTCGCGAGCTGCTCCTGGAAGGCACGATCCGGTGTCCCGAGCAGCGCCCGCGCGTGACCCATACGAATCGTGCGGTCCTTGAGGCATCGCTGAATCGACGGCGGTAGCTGCAGCAGCCGAAGCGTGTTCGTGATCGTCACGCGGCTCTTGCCTACGCGCGTCGCCACCTCGTCGTGGGTCAGCGAGAAATCCTCGATCAGTTGTTGATACGCGCCTGCTTCCTCGAGCGGATTCAGCTCCTCGCGCTGGACGTTTTCGACAATGGCGTGCTGGAGCATCGCCGCGTCGTCCGCGACCCGGACCATCGCCGGCACGGTTTGCAGACCGACGCGGCGGGCCGCGCGCCAGCGCCGCTCGCCCGCGATGAGCTCGTAGCCGCCGTTCTCTGCGGCGCGCACGAGAACGGGCTGCAGGATGCCGACCTCACGAATCGAATCGGCGAGCCCGGCCAGGGTTTCCTCGTCGAAGTACTCGCGCGGCTGTTGAGGGTTCGGCCGGATGTCCGCGGTCGGGATGTCGGCCAGGCCGCCGGCCTGTTCCGCGACCGTCCCCGACGGGATCAGCGCACCGAGCCCCCTACCCAGCCCTCCGGGTCGCGCCACGGCTCACCTCCTTGGCCAGTTCGCGATATGCGAGAGCGCCTCGCGAGGTCGAATCGAACACCGTCACCGGCTGACCGAACGATGGCGCTTCAGAAATACGCACCGTTCTCGGGACGACGGTGCGATAGACCTTCGCTCCGAAATGTGCCCGAACTTCCCGTTCCACCTGCTCGGCCAGTTTCGTTCGGGCGTCGTACATCGTCAGCACGATGCCGCGGACCTCGAGCGCAGGATTGAGGTTCGATTTCACGAGCGCAACATTGCGGAGGAGTTGGCCGAGGCCCTCGAGTGCGTAGTACTCGCACTGGATCGGCACGATGACATCATCCGAAGCCGCGAGGCCGTTGACCGTGAGCAGCCCGAGGGAGGGTGGGCAGTCGATCAGCACGTAGTCGAAGTCCCGTTGCAGCGATGCCACCGCTTGCCCAAGCCGGAACTCACGCTGCTGCTCACCGACCAGCT
>JAUZEM010000463.1 GCA_030839005.1 Actinomycetota bacterium
TTGACGGCTACGGCCTCGATCGCGGCCCACTCCAAGCTATAGCTCGCTCGTACCTCGGCGACCATCCGGACCGCACGCTCCCGCAGCTCCAGCGGATATTTCGATCTTCCCATGCCCAAGACCCCATCGCTTTCTCAACTGATGGAGCCTCCGGACACGCCGGGGGGATTCAACCGCGGAGATCCTGGTGCTGCGCCATCAGCTGAGCATCTTGCGTCGGCAAATCGCGCGCCCTCGCCTGTCCTGGGCAGACCGCGCTCTGATCAGCGCGCTGGCCCGACTGCTCCCCCAGGCCCCTCGCCGGAGTCTGTTCGTTACCCATGGCACGCTCCTGCGCTGGCATGGCGACCTGATCACACGACGATGGACCACCAAGCGAAGACGGTCCGGTCGCCCACCCACCTCACCACCCCTGCGCAAAGTGATCCTGCACCTCGCTACCGAGAACCCGGGCTGGGGCTACCGCCGCATCACCGGAGAACTCGCTGGCATGGGCCGTCAGATTGGCGCCTCTACAGTCTGGATGATCCTCAAACGCGCCGGGATTGACCCGTCCCCTCGCCGCTCCGGCCCCACTTGGGGTGAGTTCCTGCGCGCTCAAGCCAGTGGGATCTTGGCATGTGACTTCTTTCATTGCGACACCATGCTGCTTACTAGGTTGTACTGCTTCGTCGTTATGGAGCACGCGACCCGTCGGGTGCACATCCTCGGCGTTACCGCCCATCCGACCGGAGACTGGGTCACCCAACAGGCGTGGAATCTGCTGATGGACCTTGGTGATCGTGTGGAACAGTTCAAGTTCGTGATCCGTGACCGGGACTCGAAGTTCACCAGCATGTTCGACGCAGTCTTCGCCGGCGAGGGTATTCAGATCATCAAGACGCCGATCCAGGCACCTCGTGCGAATGCGATCATGGAACGCTGGATAGGCAGTTTACGCCGGGAAGTCCTGGACCGGATGCTCCTCGTCAACGCCCGACACCTGATGCGTGTACTGGCCGAGTACGAAACCCACTTCAACACCCACCGACCACACCGAGCACTCGGTCATGCCGCTCCGCTACGAGCACTCCCCCAGCCGACCACCACCGAGATCAAGATAACACGACGCGATCGGCTCAGCGGGATGATCCACGAATATGCGCAGGTCGCGTAGCCTCATCGAATTTTTGGCACCCACAGGGCTCACTGGCCTGGCAATAGGGAGCGCGAGGAGTGCTGCCGGAAATGCCGCGCGCCGCTCAAAAGCCGCGCGTGAAGCCGCCGAAAAGTGGCGATACATCGATTCGTATCGTGTCTACGTCACGACATCTCGCATCGCCCTACAGGGAAGTCGGGAATGGCACGACGTCTGGTACGTCAACCTCCGCACCCTTGAGTACGACCATCAAGGAATTACGTTCCAGACATCGGGGAATCCGCGGTCACGGCTTAGAATGTTTCCGACAGACTACTGGTTCGTGATGCTTCGGAAACTTGCGTACAACGAAATCTACGACATCCCGACTCCGTGCTGATTTGTTGAGCGTACCGCGAACCACACGTCACCACTCCAGCACGACGACCTCGATTCGTCGACATCGAAGCTGAAGGATCATGACCGCATCCCCCACAGCAGACTCGTCAATCAAGGAACTGGCCGAGCGACTCTTCCTCCCGCAGGAGCGGCTTGGACGGGAGTACGTCGAACCTGCCGCGATCGCCCCGAGCCCGTTGCCGCCGACGAGCCACAATGGCTGGAGCTGCCGCCACCGGATCTGCGCGTACTACTCGCCCGCAAAAGACAGGCGACGGAAAGAATACCGAAGGCCTGTTTACTGATTTCCGTGACTCTATTTTTGGGCTCATCAACTCAACCTCGGCACTCGGGGGACTGGCCCTGCTTGCCGCCTTGGTAATGGGCGGCGCTTGGATCGGCCCTGTTGTATCCGCAAGCAGTGAGATGAGGTCGGTTCGTCAACGCGCTGAGCATGACCGCGCTGTGCGTTTGACGAACCACGAACAGCAACACTCATCGTGGCAGGACGCGGTTGCAAGCCACGATCAAGCGGAGTGGCTGCGGGTGACCCAAGCCATGCACGGCCGTGGCGGTCGTCGGGGTTGCTGCGCTGGTGGCGATCTGTGTCGTCGCGATCGTCGAGCTCTGGCAGATGGCCCAGTTCCAGCTGGCGCTCGAGGCACACGGATTCATCATTCTCGACGATCCTCTGGCTGTTTGCATCCAGAATTGCCACAGCTCGTCAGTGCGGTTGCCGAACTTCCGGGAGTTTCCCGAGCCGGAGACTGACCTGTCCCCCCGCTATGACGTCGAGCTCCCGCGCCGATGGATCGAGGGAACCCCGAACCCCACGCGAGAAGAGAGCGGCAGACGGAGCCGAAGCCGGAACCACGGCCTCGGCCCACCGACCCGGAGGTGGAGCCCGCCGCTGCCGGGGCGACCCTGCTCGACATCGACCGGGGAGCGGCTGTTCCGCATCGAGGCCCCGTTCGACGCCAAGGCGTTGTCCTCACCACGGACCGCGGCGCGCTGCTCGACGGCGCCCGCCCCGGCTACGCGGCCATGTGCTCAACCGCTGCCCCGTCCCGTCTTCTCCGTCAGCACCTCGGACACCGAAATGACACGTCGCCATCGTACCCGTCGCCTGCACCGCGGCCAGCGACCCCGCTTACAGAGGTGGGAGCGGGTACGCCGGAGGCGGTTGCATCCTCTGCAGCTGCTGCCGGATCCCGTCGATGACGACCCCACGCAAATGCCTGTCGACCGCATCCGCGCACAGCTGGATCGAGGCTTCACCGGTCGCAACTGCGTCGGCGACAACTGCCGGGTCGTTCGTCTTCACCCCGATGCTCTCCAGCGTCCGGGCCAGCGCGAACAACACCCGACCACGCGAAGCGGGGTCGGTCGCGGCCAGAGCCGAGCGGCCGACTGCCTCGGCCTCGCGGAGAAGATCGAGATCGTCGCGAACGTAGCTCAGGTCGCCGAGGTTCGCCATAAGATCGACCACCGAGTCGACCTGAAGCGGGCTGGGGAGCCGAGCGGCCTCGCGCCCGACCTCAACCGCCTCGACCAGGAGCTCCTTCTCCTTGCCGCTGCGGTAGGCCTTCTGGAGCGCCGCAACCAGATGCGAGAGGATCGGACCCCGGCTCTCGGCCCCGGCGGAATGCACCGCCGCCGAACGCAGCACGGCTATGGCGTCGTCGAGGTAGGCGCGTTCGCCGGTTGTGTCGAAGTAGGTGTAGTCGGCGGCCCCTAGATAGATGCAGGCCATCAGCCAGCGCGCGTGACTCTGCTCGGTCGTGACGGCGAACCGGGCGGCGTCGATCGCGTCCCGCAGCGCCCACAGCTCCTTCGTCGTGTCGAAGTACCGGCGCAACGCCACGCTGACGGCCGCCACGACGAAGCTGCGCTGTCCCGGATCGGACGTCGACTGCGCCACCCACCGCCACACGTCGGCCGCCGCGCGCAACGCGGCAGGGTCACCGTCAGAGTCGAATCGGTCCAAGTGGTCGAATCCGGTCTGTTGCGCGTGATCGAGTTGCCGGCGCGACGGCATGGCGCCTCCCCCCTGCAGATCACGCTACCCATAGGCGCCGTCGGGTGTCATGCGTCGTGGTGATCCGAGGGGGTCGGGCCGCGCTCGGTAGTCTGCGATCACGCGGAGGTGGCCATGGCACAACACCCGGTGCACGACGAGTCGATCGCCTGGCGAGAGGAGCCGATCCCCGACCAGGCAGCGGTCGACACCGACGTGCGCCGCACCCCCGACGGCGGGTTAGCAGTGACGGCCAGGTCCGTCTGCGCCACGTGCCAGGGCAGCACCGTCCGGCGCGTGCGCCG
>JAUZEM010000328.1 GCA_030839005.1 Actinomycetota bacterium
GATCTTGAAGGTGTAGGTGGTGGCGTTTGTCAGCCCGGTCACGGTCTCGGTTGTCGCGGCGGAGTTGTAGGGCTGCGCCGCGAGTGCGTTGGTGCCGACGTAGGTGGTGATCACATAGCCGGTGATCGTCGAGCCATTGTTCGCGGGCGCGGTCCAGGTCACGGTCGCTTGCGCGTTACCGGGCACCGCCGACGGCCAGGTGGGCGCCGACGGAACCGACGTCGACGCGGCCGTAGTTTCGACTCGCGTGGTTGAAACGAACAACGCGACGAGCACGACGAGCGCGCGGGTGAAACGACGTCGCCGGCGCCACTGTCGACTTCGAGAGCCCATCACGGCTCCTCACCCCGCTTGCCGGTAAGCGCGTTGGCAGGGCATCCTGAATTCTCTCGGACGACCGCCTCGCAAACGCCAATACTGTACTGCGCGGCCCGCCCGTGGTCGACTTGAATAATCCCTTTCGCGCAGACGCACTGTCGGCTCTGGTCGTCGGAGCGTTGGTCCGCCGGAAACGCTTCGAGTGCTCGGTGAGAATCGTCGACGTGATGTGGAGCTCGTACCTGCTCGGCATGCCGCCGTCGGTCTTTCGTCTTGTACTCGGCGCGCCTGCGCACGACGACACACCTACGCCGACAAAAACGATTACCACTACGACAGTGGTGATGATGGCTCCCACGACGCGATGATTCGCACTCGACTTTGAACGCAACCCTCAGCCGTCGCAACCAAGGCGATTGTGACCCCTCGCCGCGCGCGCTTGACGGTTGCCTTGCGGGCGGGCATCTCGTCTTCCTCGTGGTCGGGCAGCGCGAGGACGAGATCCGGCCCGGTCGCAGCAAGCCGTCGATTCTCGCCTAGCTTCTTCGCCATGACGCTGGGCATCACGTCGCTCGACGACTTGGGAACGTGGGCGCGCGGCAACGGACTCGAGATCGTCTTGCTGATCGTCGGCTCGATCCTGCTCGCGCGGTTCGTGGGCTGGTTCGGAGCCAAGGTGACCGAGCGCATCGACGCGCAGGATCGCAGCAGCGACGCGCTGGTGCGTTCCGAAGCGGCCAAGCACCGGCACTCTCTCACGCAGGTCATCACGTGGACAGCAATCGTGCTCGTGTACACGGTCACTGGCGTACTCGTACTCGAGCGGCTGGGTGTCCCACTCGCCAGCCTGATCGCGCCCGCAACCGTCGCCGGAGTGGCCCTCGGCTTCGGAGCGCAACGGGTAGTACAAGACATCCTCGCCGGCTTCTTCATCATCACCGAACGCCAATACGGGTTCGGGGATCTCATCCGCATCTCCAACCTCGGCTCCACGACGGGAGTGACGGGCACGGTCGAGGACGTCACGCTTCGCATCACCCGCATGCGTACCGTCGATGGAGAAGTCGTGATCATCCCGAACGGCCAGATAAACCAGGTCACCAACCTGTCACGTGACTGGGCGCGGGCCGTCATCGACGTGCCGCTGCCCGCAACCGCCGACATCCATCGGGTGAACGCCGTTCTGCAGGCCGTCGGCGAAGATGTCTACGCGGATCCATCACTTCGCCCGCTCATGCTCGACGCGCCGATCGTGATGGGCGTCGAGAGCATCGACGTCGAAAGATTCAGCGTGCGTGTCGTCGCCCGCACGCTTCCGGGCAAGCAGTTCGAGGTCGGTCGAGAGCTGCGCGCCCGCATCGCCACCGCTCTTCGGGAAGAGGGGATCACCCTGCCTGCCGAGCTCGAGACCGTTGCGACGCGCCCGACCTGATGCGCCGCATTCGCATCCGCACGTCCACAGCCGCGTTGTGTGCCATCTTCGCGGCCACGCTCGTCGCGTACATCCTCGTGCGTCCCGCGCCGACGCCGCGTTACAACGCAGTCCCGACCCCGTCGCCGACCACCATTGCGCCGGCGAGCCCCGCGCCCCCGACCACACCGCCAACGACCACCGCGCCCAGGAAGTCGACATCGAGTTCGTCCACGACGAGCTCGCGCACGGCGGGTTCGTCCACCACGACCTCGCGCGTGGCGGGCTCGTCCACCACGACCTCGCGCACACCGACCTCGCGCGCGGGAACCTCGTCCACGTCCACGCCCGGCGGCTCGACGACCACGTCGATCCGCGGATCAACGACGACGACAACCACCCGGTAATCCGGCGTTCGGCTTGGGGGCCTGCGCCGCGTGACGGGCGAACGTTCGTGGTCAGAGCACTAGCGTGAGCGGTGCCCCTCGGACGGGGTTCGGTGACTGGAGCGCATGTTGCGGCCGGAGACGAAGTACGCCAAGAGCGGTCCGGTCAGCATCGCGTATCAGGTGTCGGGCGACGGGGCTGTCGATCTCGTTCTCGTGCCGGGTTTCGTTTCTCATGTCGAGGTGGCGTGGGAGGAGCCGAGGCTGGCCCGATTTCTGACGCGCCTCGCCTCGTTCTCGCGGCTCATCGTGTTCGACAAGCGGGGGACCGGTATGTCGGACCCGGTTGCGAGTCCGCCGTCGATGGACGAGCGGATGGACGACATCGGGGCGGTCATGGATGCCGTCGGATCCGCGCGCGCGGCGATGTTCGGCATCTCGGAGGGAGGCACGCTCAGCTTGTTGTTCGCCGACGCGTATCCGGACCGCACGCAAGCCTTGGTGTTGTACGGCTCGTGGGCGCGTCGCCTCTCGGGACCTGACTATCCGTACGGCCCGTCGGCGGAGCAGCTGGAGGAAGTGGTCAGCGGGATGGATCGGGCATGGGCGTCGGGCGAGTGGTGGGACGGAGGCAAGCCGAGCGCGTCCGACGATGTCCGGCACCGTGCGTGGTGGGCGCGTTACCTGCGCATGGCCGCGAGCCCGGCGATGGCCCAGAACGTGATCCGCATGAACATGCGCCTCGACGTCCGAGACGTTCTGGCGAGGATCGACGTGCCGACCCTGATTCTGCATCGGACGGGTGATTCGTGGATCGACGTCGGCCATGCCCGATACCTCGCGCGGCACATCCCGAATGCGAGCTATGTCGAGTTGGACGGATCGGATCACCGGCCGTGGCTCGGCGATGTCGACTCGATTGCCGATGAGATCGAGGTCTTCCTGACCGGCCGAAAGAGTCGACCGCGGCGGCGGACGAACATCGGGATCGACGCGCTCAGCCGGCGTGAACGCGAAGTTGCCGTGTTCGCGTCGCGGGGCGAGACCGCGAACGAGATTGCCGAGCGACTCTTTGTGAGTAAGCGCACGGTCGAAAGCCATTTGGTGAGCATCTACGCCAAGCTCGGCGTCGAATCCAAGACAGAGCTCATTCGCAGGGCCTCAGAGTTCGGGATTTAGCGGAAAGTCCCGTATCTATACGGAGGTATCGCCGGCACCTACACCGTACGTTCAGCGAACCCTGATCGACGCGGTGCCGGAAAGGAAACTGAAATGGATGAGACGAAGATGATGGAGTTCGTCGGCAAGGCCGTCAGCGATGTCGGCGCGGTACTGGGCGGTGCCATGGTGGTGATCGGCGACAAGCTCGGTCTGTACCGGTCCATGGCCGGTGCCGGTCCACTCTCACCCGCAGAGCTGGCGGCGCGCACGGGCACCGCAGAGCGGTACGTGCGCGAGTGGTTGAGCGCGCAGGCGGCACGCGGGTATGTGTCTTACGACGGCGATGGCGACGGTGACGGGTTGTTCTCGTTGCCCGACGAACACGCGGTACCGCTCACCGATGAGACCAGCGCGGCATGCGTGATCGGCGCGTTCGAAATCGCGGTCGGCTCCGTGTACGCGACCGACACGATCGCGGAACGGTTCCGTACGGGCGCCGGATTTGCGTGGGGAGCCCACGACGAGCACGTCCTCGGCGGCTGCGAACGTTTCTTCCGCCCG
>JAUZEM010000349.1 GCA_030839005.1 Actinomycetota bacterium
GAGGCCGCGTCGAGATAGTCGTCGCGCTCGAACAGGCGCATCGACTCAGGTGCCACCGCGAGGGTACCGACGGCTTCGTCGTGTCCCGCGTGACCGACGTACAAGATCGTGAAACCCTTGCGCGCGCGCACCTTGGCTTCGTGATGCACCTTCGTGACCAGCGGGCAAACGGCGTTGACGACGTAGCGGTTGTTCCGGCGCGACGCCTCGACCACGTCGGGCGCCGAGCCGTGCGCGGAAAGCATGACCGGCGCCCCGGCGGGGACCGCGTTCACGTCGTCGACGAAGATCACACCCTGCGCCCGGAACCGGTCGACGACGAGCCGGTTGTGGACGATCTCGTGGTAGCAGTAGACGGGCGGCTCGAAGACCCGGACCATCCACGCCAGCGCCTTGATCGCCATCTCGACGCCCGCGCAGAAGCCGCGCGGTTCGGCGAGGAGGACCTTTTCCACGGGCACGGGGCGAGGGTAGTGCGGGCGACCCCGTATCCTGCCCTCATGCCCGCTGCCCGCGTTGACGCCGTCGCGGCCGGATCACCGGCCGCGCACGCGGGCGTGATCGTGGGTGACGAGCTGCTCGCGGTGAACGGTGAGGCGGTGCGGGACGTCATCGCGTACCAGATCCAGGTCGACGGCGCGCACGTCGAGCTCGACCTGCGGCGCAGCGGGCTCGAGCGGGTCGTGCAGGTGGACAAGGCCGACGGCGCTCCGCTCGGTGTCGAGCTGACGAGCGCCGTGTTCGACCGCGTCCGCACCTGCGACAACCACTGCCCGTTCTGCTTCATCCATCAGTTGCCCAAGGGGATGCGCAAGAGCCTTTATGTGAAGGACGACGACTTCCGCCTGTCGTTCCTCTACGGGAACTTCACGACGCTCACACGGTTCACGGAAGCCGACCTCGAGCGGGTCGTCAGCGAGCGACTCGGCCCGATGTACGTCAGCATTCACGCGACCGACCCCGATGTGCGTACGCGACTGTTGCGGAACCGGCGCGGCGCGACGAGCTTGCGCTGGCTGGAGCTGATCCTCGACGCGGGCATCGAGGTGCACGGCCAGGTCGTCGTGTGCCCGGGCATCAACGACGGCGCCGTGCTCGACGACACGCTGCTCGGGGTGCTCGACCGGTTTCCCGCCCTGTCGACGGTCGGTGTGGTGCCGCTGGGCGTCAGCGCGCACAACCACGAGGACGAGATGCGCGTCCACACGCTCGCCGAGGCGCGGGCGGTCGTCGACATCGTCGAGATCTGGCAGGCGCGATTCCTCGGGGCGCTCGGCCGGCGCCTCGTCTACGTCTCGGACGAGTACTACCTCCTCGCGGAGCGGCCGTTCCCGCCAATCGACGCGTACGACGGATGCCCGCAACACGAGAACGGCATCGGAATGGCCCGCACCTTCGAGGCCGAGGTCCGGGCCGCGCTGGCCGGTGACGACCTTGCCGGTACCGGCCCGCGATCAGGTTTCTTCGCGTGGGTCGACGGCGCTCCCGCCGACGGCTACCGCGCCCCCCGCCACACTCCCTCCCCAAATCCCTCCCCGAATCCCTCCCCGAATCCCACCAAACTGTTCGGTGAGTTTTTGGGCGCGGAAGGCCCGAATTCCAACAAACAGTTTGGTGAGTCCGAGCGGTGGGATGTGATCGTGACGGGGGAGTTGGGGGCGGCGGTGCTCGAGCCGCTGCTCGACGATCTGCCCGGGCGGGTGCGGCTGCTGGCCGTGAAGAACGGGTTCTTCGGCGGCAACATCGGTGTCACGGGATTGTTGACGGGCGGCGACATCGCCGCCGCGCTCGAGGGCCAGTCCGAGCGCGACCGCTATCTCCTGCCCGACGTCGCCTTGTCGCGCGGTCGGTTCCTCGACGGGACGACAGCCGCGCAGCTGCCGCGCGTCGTCGAGATCGTGCCGACCGACGGCGCGGCGCTCGTGCGCGCGCTGCGCCGGTCGGAGACATGAACGCGGAACTCCCGGTCGTCGCGGTCGTCGGTCGCCCGAACGTCGGAAAATCGACCCTCGTGAACCGCATCGTCGGCCGGCGCGCCGCGATCGTCGAGGAACGACCGGGCGTCACGCGCGACCGCCGGGAGCTGGCGGCGGAGTGGATCGGGCGCAGCTTTCGCATCGTCGACACCGGCGGGTGGCTCGCCGAGGGCGAAGCCGGTCTCACCGGTGAGCAGTCGGTGCTCGCCGCCAAGGTGAGCGCGCAAGCCGCGGAGGCCGTGCGGATCGCCGATCTCGTCCTCTTCGTGGTCGACGTCACGACCGGGATCACCGAAGAGGACGCCCAAGTCGCGCGGCTGCTCAAGCACACGAGCACGCCGGTCATCGTCGTGGTGAACAAGGTCGACGACGAACGGCGCGAGATCGACATTTGGGAATTCCAGCGGCTCGGGCTGGGCGAACCGATGCCGTTGTCGGCGATGCACGGAAGGCTCTCGGGCGAACTACTCGACGCGGTTGTCGGCGCGTTGCCCGAACCCGAGACCGAAGTCGACGAGGCAACGAAGGACGCGGCCGCCGCCCTCGACGACGGCATCTTCAACATCGCGATCGTCGGGAGGCCGAACGTCGGGAAGTCGACACTCTTCAACCGCCTCGTCGGTGAGGACCGTTCGGTCGTGCACGACATGCCGGGAACCACGCGCGACGCGATCGACACGGTCGTCGAGACCGAAGACGGGCCCTTACGGTTCGTCGACACCGCCGGCCTCCGCCGCAAGAGCCGCATCGACGAGCCCAGCGAGTACTACAGCCTCGTGCGCGCGCACGAGGCGATCGACCGCGCCGATGCCGCGTTGCTCGTGATCGACGCCTCCGAAGGCGTGACGCACCAGGATCAGCGTCTGGCCGAGCGCATCGACGCCGCGGGCACGGCGGTCGTGATCATCTGCAACAAGTGGGACCTGCTCGACGCCGAGGAGCGGGAAAAGGTCCGCCGGCAGGTGGCCGACATGCTCGGCTTCCTCAGTTACGCGCCGATGATCCCGATCTCGGCGCTGACCGGGCGGCGGGTCCACCAGCTCCTGCCTGCGCTGCGGGCATCCGAGGATGCCTACCACCAACGGATTCCGACCGCGGCGCTCAATAAAGTGCTGCGCGATGCACAGAACGCCCACCCGCCGCCCGTCGTGAAGCGCCATCGGCCGCGGATCCTCTACGCCACGCAGGGCGCGACCGATCCGCCCACGTTCACGTTGTTCGCCAGCCGTCAGCTGCCGCCGCAGTACCTGCGTTACCTCGAACGCCGTCTGCGGGAGTCGTTCGATCTCGGTCCGACGCCGATCAAGCTCCGCGTGCGAGCCCGAACCGACTGACGACCGACCGCCGCGACCACTCGGGCGCGTAACGTGTTCGTCATGTCCACTCGACCCGCGCACGTCGACGTCCGTGAGGTCGGTCCGCGCGACGGCCTGCAGAACGAGACGCCGGTGCCGATCGACCAACGCGTGCGGCTCATCGATGCGCTCTCCGAGACCGGCTTGCGTTTCATCGAGGCCGCATCGTTCGTCTCGCCCACCGCGATCCCGCCGATGGCGGGCGCGCAGGAGGTCATGACGCGCGTCGCGCGCCGGCCGGGGGTCGTGTACTCGGCGTTGGTGCCGAACCCGAAGGGCGCGGAGCTCGCAACCGCGGCCGGGGCCGACGAGCTCGAGCTCGTCGTGAGCGCGAGCGAGACGCACAATCAGAAGAACGTTCGCCGCTCGGTGGCCGAGTCGCTCGTCGGCGCGCGTGATGTCGTCGAGATCGGCCACGGGGCGAGCGTTGCCGTCGAGGCGATCGTCTCGACCGCATTCGGCTGTCCCTATGAAGGCGACGTCGCGCCCGAGCGGGTGGCGCAGGTCGCCGGCCACCTGCTCGACGCAGGTGCGGATCGTCTTTCGTTCGGCGACACGACGGGCATGGCGACGCCGCGGCGCGTCGACGATCTCGTCGACGCGCTCGAGCGGGCGGGGATCACGAACGATCGGATCGGCTTGCATTTCCACAACACGCGGGGGACCGCTCTTGCCAACGTCGTCGCGGCGCTCGATCGGGGCGTGACCCGATTCGACGCCTCAATCGGTGGACTCGGCGGGTGCCCGTACGCGCCCGGGGCGTCGGGCAACGCAGTGACCGAGGACCTCGTGCACATGCTCGAAGACATGGAGATCGACACGGGCATCGACCTCGACGCGCTCGTCGATTGCGCCCTTCTCGCGCAGGACATCGTGGGACGCGAGCTCCCGAGCGCACTGCTGCATGCCGGCGCGCGGAGCCGGCGGTACGCATCGTGAGCGACGCCGATCGGATCCGCGAGCATGCCGAGCGCGCGCGCTCGGGCAATCTTGCGAAAGAGGGGGAGAAGCTCGCGCGTCAGAACAAGCTGTTCGTGCGCGACCGGCTCGCGCTGCTCCTCGACGCCGACTCGTTCGTCGAGGACGCGCTGCTCGCCAACGCGCTGGCCGGCGATCTCCCCGCCGACGGCGTCGTCACGGGCGTCGGGCGCATCGACGGTCGTCCAGTGTGTGTGACCGCAAACGATCCGACGGTCAAGGCGGGGTCGTGGGGCGCGCGGACGGTAGAGAAGATCGTGCGAATGACGGAGTACGCGCTGCATCACCAGCTCCCCGTCGTCTACCTCGTCGACTCTGCCGGCGCGCGTATCACCGACCAGGTCGATTTGTTCCCCGGACGTCGAGGCGCGGGTCGCATCTTCGCCAACCAGGTGCGCCTGTCGGGCAAGGTTCCGCAGGTGTGCTGCCTGTTCGGGCCCTCGGCCGCCGGTGGCGCGTATATCCCCGCGTTTTGCGACGTCGTCTTCATGGTCGAGGGCAACGCGTCGATGTATCTCGGTTCGCCTCGGATGGCCGAGGTCGTGATCGGCGAGCACGTGTCGCTCGACGAGATGGGCGGCGCGCGCATGCACGCGACCGTCAGCGGTTGCGGCGACAACTTGTGCGTCTCGGACGAGGATGCGATCGCGCAGGCCCGTCGTTTCCTCTCGTATCTGCCGACGAACTGGTTGCTTCCCGCGCCCGTCGACGCGCCCGTCGCGCCGCTC
>JAUZEM010000385.1 GCA_030839005.1 Actinomycetota bacterium
CGCGCGTTACGCGGCACGAAGATGGACGACGTCATCTTCGCCGGCACCGCCGATCGTCCCGCGCTCGGACGCGCCGAGGTCTCGCTGACGATCGACAACACCGCTCACCTTCTGCCGATCGAGTTCACCGAGGTCACCATCACGCGGATGCTCTTTCGCACGGGCGAGTCCGAATACCTGCTGAACGGTGTCCAGTGCCGGTTGCTCGATATCCAGGACCTGCTCTCGGACACCGGTATCGGCCGCCAGCAGCACGTGATCGTCGGGCAGGGCCAGCTCGACGCCGTGCTCAACGCCCGGCCGGAGGATCGTCGGGCCATCATCGAAGAAGCCGCGGGGATCCTCAAGTTCCGCAAACGCAAGGAAAAGGCGGAGCGCCGGCTCGAGGCGACCGAAGGCAACCTCCTGCGGCTGACCGACCTCCTGCGCGAAGTGCGCAGGCAGCTGCGACCGCTCGAACGCCAGGCCGATGCCGCCCGCCGTTACGACGGTCTCGCCGCCGAGCTGCACGCGATCCGTCTGCACCTGTCGGGACGTGAGATCGAGCAGCTGCGCGGTCGGGAACGCAAACGTGTGGACGCGCGCCGTGATCTCGCGCAGCGAGAGCAGGACGTTCGGGTCGAGCTGCGCGCGCTCGACGTCGAGGTGCTCGACGCCGAACATGCGCTCGCGGTACCGGGAGAAGACGACGTCGCCGATGTGCTCGCCAGAACCGAGGCCTTACGGGAGCGCGGCCGGGGACTCGTGAACCTCGTGACCGAGCGCGGCCGTAGCCTCGACCGCGAGTTGGCGTCGGTCGCCGACGAGGGGGTCGTCGAGTCGCTCGTCGCGGAGGCCGCGAACGTGCGGGCGCAGCTCGCGGGAGTCGGATCCGACTTCGACGCGCTCGCGCCGGCACGCGTCGAGGTGGAGGCGGCCGAGGCCCAGGTCGACGCGCAGCTCGACGCGCTCCACGCCGTGCCGGTCACGGTCGCCGAAGGTGAATTCCAGCGGGCCGCCCAGGAGCTCGATCATTTGACCTCCCGCGGGGCCACGATCGAGAGCGAGCTCGCGCGCGTGCGCGCCGAGATCGCCCGCGTCGACGAAGACCGCGCCGCGCTCGAGCCCCGCGCCCGCGACGCCCGCGTCGCACATGCCGAAGCCGACCGCGCGCGAATCGAGATGGAAGCCCAAGTGGGGTTGTCACCCGACCGCACCGCAGAGGCGCAAGAGCTGCGCGCGGCCGAAGACGCGTTGCGCGAGGCCGACGCGACGCTTCGACGCGCCGAGAGCGATGCGACGCGCTGGCGGGCGCGCGCGGAGATGCTCACGCTGGCGCTCGAGGAGGCGCATGTGGCCGCGGGCGGTGACGACATCGCCTCCCTGGAAGGCGTGCTCGGCCCCCTCGTTGACCTGCTCGAGATCGACGAAGGTTGCGAGGTCGCGGTCGCCGCCGCGCTCGGCGACGCGCTCAAGGCGATCGTCGTCGACGGCGACCACGCGGCACGCGCTGCAGTCGAACGTCTGAAGCGCGGGGATCGCCAGGCGTTGTTGCTCGTGGCCGAGGGCCGCGCGATGGGTATGCAGATCTCGTTCGCGCCCGCCGGGACGCACCCGCTCGGCGCCTCCGTGCGGGGCGTGCGCCCGGGACTCGATTCGGTGCTCGCGCGGCTCTTCGCGCAGTTCGTGCTCGTCGACGGCGGATGGGAGCACGCGCTCGACGTCGCCATCGCGAACCAGGGAGTGGTCGCGGTGACGCGCGACGGCGATCGCTTCGGTGGCCCGACCGCGTGGCGCGCCGGTCCGTCGGGATCGTCGATCGTGACGCCGGCCGCGTTGGCCGATGCCACCGCCCGCGCCGGCGACGCCGAGGTCGCGCGCGACGCGGCCGACCGCGAGGTCGAGATCGCGCGTCGGCGTCTCGCGGCCGCGAGACAAGACGAGCTACGCGCGACGGAGGACGAACGACGCCGGCGCGTCGAGCTCGAGCAGCTCACCGCGCGCGCCGAGCAACTGCGGCGTGAGGCAGAGGTCGGCGCGGCGACCCTCGACGCCCGCCGGATCTCGCTCGCCGCGCGCGCCGACGAGCTCGAAAGAACGCGCGCGGCCGGACCGGTTGCGGAGTCGAACGCCCGCGCGCGTCTCGCAACCGCCGAGGAGCAGCGTGACGAGGCACGCGCGCGCGGCGCCGAGCTGGAGCGCCTTCGCTCGCATGCCGCGGCCGGGCGCCGCGACTACGAGTTGCGAGGTGCGGCGGTCGAGGAGCGCCGCTCGGTACTCGCCGCGCGACTCGCCGAGGTCGAGGCTCGCCTCGCCGTTCGGCCGGACGAAGAAGCGCGTGCTCGCGCCCGACGCGCCGCGTTGGAACGGCGCCGGGAAGCGATCGCGGAGATTGCGGAACGGCTCGGGTCGCGCACCGGTGCGATCGAGGCGCTGGCCGAGCGCCTGCGTACCCGGCGTCGCCAACAATCGGAAGCCGCGCGCGAGGCCGGTCGTCGCCTCGACGGGCTGCGGGAGCGTCGCTCGGACGCCGAG
>JAUZEM010000480.1 GCA_030839005.1 Actinomycetota bacterium
GTCGAGGAAGTCGTCGAGGAGCAACTCGACCACGGAATCGTCGGGATCGCCGTGGCCGTCGTGGCCGGCGACGACGTGCTCTGGTCGGGCGGATTCGGGCGTCTCGATGTCGATCGGCCGCAGCCGATTACGACTGCCACCGTGTTCCCGATCCAGTCGGTGAGCAAGTCGATCGTGGCCACCGCCCTCATGCATTGCGTCGAAACCGGCGCCGCCGGTCTCGACGACCCGGTGAACGAGCATCTCCGTCCGGTCGGTGTGGCCAATGATTGGGAGGAACGCAGCCCGGTCACGATCCGGCAATTGCTCACGCACACCGCCGGCCTCCCGATGACGACGGGCCGGCCACCGGGTGCTTCACTCGAGGATCAGGTAGCGCATCACGTGCGCACGGAGGCCGAGCCGGGTACGCGCCTGATCTATGCCAACTGGGGATACGACGTTCTCGGATACCTGGTCGGCCGTCTGAACGGTTCGTCCTGGGACCAAGCGGTACGTGATTCCGTTCTGCAGCCGCTCGGTATGCGCGCGACCGCCCCCGGCTCGGCGAGCGTCTCGGCCGACCTCGAACGGCCGACGGGGCATGGCGTCAGTCAACTCGACGGCAGCCACCTTCGACTTGGTCTCCTGCCTCCCCCGACCAACGCGCCGCTGCCATCCGGCGGGCTCGTCTCGACGGTCGAGGATCTCGCGCGCTTCCTGATCGCGCATCTCAACGGAGGCGGTGGAATCGTGGCGCCCGGCACCGTCGCCGACATGCACCGTCTCCACGCGCCGCTCGGCGCGGGCGGTGGCGGGATGGGTCTCGGATTCCGAATCGACCTTCGTCGCGCGCGCCCGTTCTTCTGTCACGCCGGCGACGGCATGGGCTTCACGACCTTCATCGGCGGTCACCCGGATGAACACGTCGGAGTCGTCCTGCTCATGAACACCGGCGACGCGCAGGAGGCGCGCTCGGTGATCGCTCGCCGGGCACTCGACTCGGTGCTGGGTGCAGCCACGCCTCGCGGGGCGAGGGCGGGAACGCGTGCGGTTGCCGGTCCGCCGGCGGGAGGGTATCGCTCGACGTATTGGGGAGTCGCGGCGCGCGTCGACGTCGCGGCCGGCATTCCTGTGGTGATTACTCCGCCGAATGCGATCGCGTTCGCGCCGAGCACGGGTCGCCTCGCGCCGGAAGGCGGTCGCTGGCAGGCCGATGGCGGCATGTTCGACGGCTGCGAGCTCGACTTCGAGACCACCGTCGAAGGGGGACCACGGTTCTACGGCGGCCTGTACCCGTTCGAGTTCGTCGCCGACGACGCGGTCACCGCGAACATGATCACGCTTCCGGTGGAAGTCGACGAGACCGGCGAGCTCAACGGCGCGTGGGCCGGGACGACCGATACTCCGCTGGGGCCGATTCCACTGGAGCTCGATGTCGACGCTGCTCAGCACTGCGTCACGATCACGGTCATGGGAACGGCCGGCACCGATCCGGAAGCAGAGACGCGACGAGGCTGGATACGAGCCCGGTTCGATCTCGACATCGTCGGCTTCGGACCGCTCATCGCGTTCGCGCGGCTCGGTCTCGTCGGCGATCGCTTCGAAGGCCTGCTCTACATCCGTACCGACGACGGCGAGTTCAGCTTTCCCGCGGTGTTGTCGCGGGCGTGAAACGCGCCTTCAGCGCGCCCGCAGGAACCAGCCGCGCGGATCCCAGCGCCGGAGTGCGGCCACCTCGTCGTCGGTCGGGTCGTCGAGCACGGGCAGCTCACCGGCCGGCGGTTCGAGCTCCCATCCGCACACGGCGCGCACGTCGTCGAACGAGACGCCCGGGGCGAGCTCGCTGACCTGCAGCACGCCGTCGCGCTTCTCGAAGGTGGCGAGGTCGGTGACGAGCGCCTGCACGTGCGTTCCGGGCGAGGTCACGTAGGCGCAATCGGCAACCGTGCGGTTCGTCGTCAGCGTGGCCACGATCACGTTCTCGGCCGCGGTGCTCGCGACGTCGTTGCCACCGCCCGACCCCACCAAGAACGGGCGAGGCGGGATCCACGTGGAGTTGATGTTGCCGAAGCGGTCAACCTGCGCGCCTCCCAGACAACCGATCGTCACCGTTCCGGGCCCGCCGACGATCGCACCGAGGACGACCTGCGCGTCGGCGAGCATCGCCGCGGTCGGGAAGTTGCGATGGTTCAACACGAACGGGTCGCCGATTGTCGCGTCGTAATCCCACAGACCGATCTCCGCGGTGAGCTTCACGTCGGAGCCGGCGGCGCGCGCGAGCTGCACGCCGAGCCAGGCGGCGAGATTGGCGACACCGGCGCCCGCCAGTACCGCGTTCGCACCGGTCTGGACGACTCGCGCCGCGAGGTGGCGCGCGCCCCAGACCGCGGCGCGCTCCCACGCGTTCACCGGCGCGTCGAGGTCAGGCGGGTGCGCGGCCGCGTCGGCGCGCCACGAATCGGGACCCGCTTTGACGCGCAACGCCGCAATCCGCTCCGGGCCGAGCCGGTCGAGCCACTGTTCCTGCGACTCGACCTCGAGCACCCAGTGCCGGATCCACGCGTCGTACACGTCGGCATCGGCACGCGTGGCGGCGCGGGCGTCGATCCAGAAGTCGTAGTCCTCGCCGTACCCGTCCACCGGCACGTCGCCCGTGTAGAGCCCGCCGGGGTGCGCACCCATCGGGCATTCCACGACCGCGAGCACACGATGCGCGGGAATCCGGACGAGATGTGACCAGGGCCGGATATCGTCGACGATCCGTTCGACCGTGACGATCGCTCCCCGGCGCGCGGCCAGCGCGCCCCAGATCCCTTCGAGGAGCGGCGGATGCACCACGACGTTGCCCTCGCGGTCGGCGAGCAGCGCATGCATGAGGGCGACGTCGGGCACGAGCGGCGCGAGCAATCCAACCTCGCCGAACGGAGTATCGGCTCGGGCAAAGGCCTCGTTCTCCTCCATCGACGATCCCGCGATCGAACGGGTCACGATGGCGGGCAGCCCGCGCGCCGCGGCCTCGAGTCGCTGTGAGAACGCCAGGAACGACCAGTGCTCGACCTGAACCTCGCCGCGTTCGTAGGCGCGGGCGAACCACGGGTTGGGGGTGAAGTTGGGGAAAGTGTCTCCTGAGTAGCCAGTGACCACTTTGCGCACGAGTTGACCCCGGAAGAAGAGCGCGCCGAGGCTCGAGAGCGAGAGCATCGCGAGCGTGAAGCCCGGATCGCGCCCCCACCATTGCCGCACGACCTCGCGCGTTGCCGCGGTCCAACGGGTGTGTCCGACGACCGGATGAATGACATCGCCCGCGCGCACGTGCTGTGTCACCGCCTCGGCGAGCGTCGCGGATTTATCCGCCATGACCGAAAACTAGCGAGCCCAACGGCCGGTACCCTGTTCATCGTGGTTGCGCACGCGCTCACACCCGATCCCGTGGCCCAACCTCTCGCCGAGCCGGTGGCCCTTACGAGGAGCGGACGGCGGTATCGCGGCCTCTCCGCCGAGGAGCGCCGGGCCGATCAGCGCCGCCGGCTGGTGCGCGCCGCGATAGAGGAATTCGCCGCTCGTGGCTATCACCACACGTCCGTCGAAGACATCGTGCGCAGCGCGCGTACGAGCCGCACCGCGTTCTACGCGTTCTTCGACAACCGTGAAGACGCAATGTACGGCGCGTTGCAAACGTGCCTGCGCTTGCTGCTCGACACCATGCGCCGCGCGCTCGACCGCGCGACATGCGACGACAACCTCACCGAGATCGCCGTCCGCGCGTACGTCAACTGTCTCGTCGCCGATGCCGCGGCCGCCCGGATCATCCTCCTCGAAGGCGTCGGAACCTCGCCGGAGGTGAACGCGCTGCGGAGCCGCATCCGCCGCGAGCTCGCCGATCTGATCCGCGATCTCTGGGCGGGGTCCGACGCGGAGGCCGCGTGCAGCCCGCAAGCCGCCGCGATCTCGGTCGGCGTCTTCGGCATCCTCTTCGAATCGATGGTGCATCTCGCGGAGACGAACCGGCTCGGCGAAGCGCCGGCCCACGTCCCCGCGCTCGTGACCGCCATCGATCGGGTATTGGCGTCGCATCCCGCCGGGTGAAGCTCGGCATCGTCACCCCCGTCCTCAAGCTTCTGCAGCGCGCCCACTCGCAATGGGAGCAGACAGAGTGCTACTCCGACATCTACGCGATCTTGAAGGAGGCCTAGCGTCTCGGTTACCACCACTGCACTTGCAGCGAGA
>JAUZEM010000601.1 GCA_030839005.1 Actinomycetota bacterium
CCGCGACGAGGAAGACGAGTCGATCACGTCCGTGCTCACCGAGTTCGGCCGCGACGGCTGGGGTGAGGGCGGCGAAGAGTTCGCGTGGTGGTGCACGGAGGCGAAAGAGGCGTTCACGGGCGGCGAGCCCGTCTACAAGTCGATGGAGGCCGAGCTGCGCAAGATGCTCGGCGACGCGGTGTACGAAGAGGTCGCGAAGTACATGGACATCCGGCTCACCTCGGGTCCGCCGCCCGTGCCGCATCCCGCCGAGGTCCCGGTGTCGCTCGGTCGGACGCGCGTCCGGCGTCCGTGACCGACGTCACCGCGATCATCGGCGACCTCGAAGCGGAACAGCTCGAGCTGCAGGCGGCCGTCGCCACAATCGACGCCGAGGCGTGGCTGGCACCGACACCGGCGTGGGGCTGGGACGTGCGGGACACGATTGCGCATCTCGCCGACACCGACGAGATGGCGATCGACACCGCACGCGGCGGTCCGTACGCGATCAATGACCTCGCGGCCCGCGCCGCGTCGGGCGCCGACGTCACCTATCACGGAGTATTGCGCGGGCGTCGTCTCACCGGTCGCGACGTTGCCGGATGGTGGGTACACACGTCGGCCGCGGAGCGCTCGTTGCTGCGGGACCTGCCGGCGGACGCACGCGTGCCGTGGGGCATCGGGATGCGAACGCGTTCCTTCGTCACGGCGCGGCTGATGGAGACCTGGGCGCACGGTCTCGACGTGCGGACTGCGCTCGGCGTCCCGGCCGTCGACACCGACCGGCTCGAGCACGTCGCCTGGCTCTCGACGCGTGCGCTCCCCTACGCGTATTCCGTTGCCGGGCTCCAGCCCCCGGATGCACCACTTCGGATCGAGCTCTCCCTCCCCTCAGGCGCTCCGTGGGCGTTCGGACCCGAGACGGCCGCCGACCGCATCACGGGCTCGGCCGGGGACTATTGCCGGGTGTTCGTGCATCGCCGCCGGCCTGCCGATACCAATCTCGTGATCGAAGGGGACACCGCTCGGACCGCGATCGCGGTCGCGCGCGCGTTTCTCTAGGGAGCCAACGACATGCCGCTCTTCTCGTTCGAGGGCTTGGCGCCGCAGGTACACGAGGGGGCCTTCGTCGCGCCGACCGCGACGCTCGTCGGAGACGTGATCGTCGAGGAAGGCGCGTCGATCTGGTACGGCGCCGTGATCCGCGCCGACTACGCGCCCGTGATCGTCCGGCGCGGCGCGAACGTCCAGGACAACGCCGTGATCCACGGGCCGCCCGGATTGACCACCGACATCGGGCCGGGGGCGACCGTCGGCCACAACTGCGTGGTGCACGGCGCGATCCTCGAGGCGGAGTGCCTGGTCGCGAACGGCAGTGTCGTGTTGGATGGCGCGACGATCGGCGTCGGGGCGCTCGTCGCGGCCGGGTCGGTCGTCGCCGCGGGCACCACGGTGGGTGCCGGGATGCTGGCCACCGGCGCGCCGGCCACGGTGAAGCGACCCGTCAAGGGCACCGGCGCCGAGCTGTGGGTCGAGACGAATCCCGAGGCGTACGCGGAGCTCGCGCGGAGGCACCGACACGGGATCCGCTACATCGACCCGACGATCGACGACGACGAGTAGGCGGTCGTTGGACGAGCGCACGCGGCACGGTCAGTATGAGCACCACCCATGACTACTGAAAGTTCGCCCATCCTTCCCGGTCGGCTCGGCTCGCCGGGCATGATCCTGAAGGACGATCCGCGCGCTGATCCGCGCATGATCGCGGCGATGGTTCCACTCGGTCTGGCCGGTGCGTCCGAACCCATGCCGGTTGACGGAGACTCATCCCTCGATGAGCTGCTCGAGTTTCTCGGGATGGCCGAGACCGGTTTCGAGGAGATGTTCTCGGCGCTGGCGATGAACCAACCCCCGGTCGAGGGCATCACGTCCAAGGTCGAGGTGATCCGAGGGATCGACGGCAACGACATCACCTTGTTCCTCCATCGCCCGCGCGATGTCGAGGGGCTACTGCCGGGCGTGTTGCATCTCCACGGAGGCGGGATGGTCATGCTCGAGGCCGCGGGAGCCGGGCACGCACACTGGCGGCACGACCTCGCCGCGGCCGGTTTGGTGGTCGTCGGCGTGGAGTTCCGAAACGGTGGCGGCAAGCACGGCCCGCATCCGTTCCCGGCCGGCCTCGACGATTGCGCGTCCGCGCTGCAGTGGGTGTCGGACAACAAGGCGCGCCTCGGCATCTCGAAGCTCGTCGTCTCGGGAGAATCCGGCGGCGGGAACCTCTCGCTGGCCACGACGCTGAAGGCGAAGCAGGAAGGCCGTCTCGACCAGATCGACGGCGTCTACGCGCAGTGCCCGTACATCTCGAACGCGTACGGCATCAGGGTGCCGGAGCTTGCTTCGCTCTACGAGAACGATGGCTACTTCTTGAGCTGCGCCATGATGGGCGCACTCGCCAAGGTGTACGACCCGACGGGCGAAAACGCCACCAATCCCCTGGCGTGGCCATTGTTCGCGAGCACTGCCGGCCTCCAGGGCCTGCCGCCCCATGTGATCTCGGTCAACGAGCTCGACCCGCTGCGCGACGAGGGCCTCGCGTATTTCCGAAAGCTGCTACACGCGGGCGTCGATGCGGTCAGCCGGACGGTGAACGGCACCTGTCATGCCGGCGACTGCATCTTCGGCGGAGCGATGCCCGATGTCACCCGGGCGACGGTGCGCGACATCAAGGGCTTCGCGGACTCGCTGTAGGCCGCCCGCAACTCCCCGCTACTACGCGCGTGCGCTGACGCCGGCGCCGCCGTCGACCACGAGCAGCTCCCCGGTGAGCCAGGCGGAGGCGTCGGAGATCAGGAACAGCGCGCCCGACGCGATGTCGTCGGGGACGCCCAGGCGCCCGAGGGCATGGGTCCGGGCCATCGCCTCCTCGTTGGGCTCCCACAACGCGCGCGCCATGTCGGTCTTGACCAGCGCGGGTGCGATCGCGTTCACACGGACGCCGGGCGCGAGCTCCTGTGCGAGCTGGCGGGTCAAGTGGATCAGCGCGGCCTTCGACACGTTGTACGCACCGAGGAACGGGCCGGGCCGCAGCCCGCCGACCGACACGACGTTCAGCACCACTCCGCCATGTTCCTGCATGTACTGGTGCCATGCGGCGCGGGTGAAGCGCAGCGGCGCGGTGATGTTCGCGTCGAAGACCTTCGCGACCGCGCCGAGATCGGCGTCCATCAGCGGTCCGAAGACGGGATTGATCGCGGCGTTGTTGACCACGACGTCGCATCGGCCGAACGTCTCGATCATCGCCCGGACGGCCGAGTCCGCGACGAGGGGATCACCGACCGAACCGGCGACCGTCACCACCCGCGCGCCGAGCGCCGAGAGCGCGGCCGACGCCTCCTCCAGCTCGGCGAGCTTCCGGGCGACGACGCACACGTTCGCGCCGGCCGCCGCGCTCGCTTCGGCGATCGCGCGCCCGATTCCACGCGTGCCGCCGGTGATGAGAACCGATTTGCCGTCGATCCGCAGTGCGGTTGCCGGATCGATCACAGGTACAGCCCCGTGCCGCCCTCGGTTCGGGGCGACGCGACCGCGTGGACGTCGCGTTCGCGCAGGATGAGGTAGTCGTCGCCCTGGATCTCGACCTCGAAGCCAGTGTCGGGCGAGAACAGCACGGTGTCGCCGGCTTCGACCGTCCGCACCGTCGGGCCAACGGCTGCGACCTCGGCCCAGACCAGCCGGCGGGAGACGTCGGCGGTGGCCGGGATCAGGATGCCGGCGCGCGACTTGCGCTCGCCCGCTTCTTTCGATTCGACCACCAACAATCGGTCGGCGACCATGCGGATCGAGTGCTTGCTCTCGGTGCCGTCGCGCATCCGGCGCAGGCTAGCGGTGGCCGTTCGATGCCGGCCCGTCGAGACGCCCGCAGCTAAGTTCCTCCCGACGACACTTTCCGAGGACGGCGTTTCGAGGAGGCCGCAATGTCCCGCCGCTGCAACCGACGCGTGCCGCTCGCCGTGCTCCTCGCGTCCGGGCTCCTCTTGGCCGCGTGCGGTGGCGGCGGGGGTGGCGGCAGTCAAACCAAGACGGCGACCGGCGGCAAGATCGACGTGAACGCGTTCGATCCGTTCCGTTTCGACGTGAAGACGATCAACGCATCTCCCGGCCCGCTCACCGTCACCCTGCACGAAAAGGGCAGCACGGAGCACACATTCACGATCACGTCGCCGAAGTTCGAGATCAAGGTCACGAGCGCCATTCCGGACGCCACCGGAACGGTCACGCTCGCGGCGGGCACCTATCCGTTCAAGTGCTCCTTCGATGGTCACGCGGCCGCGGGAATGGTCGGCAAGATCGTGGTCGGATGATCGGCGTCGGATGATCGTGGTCTGGGACCGGTAGATTCGTCGCACCCGATGCTTCAACCCACGATCCCCCTCGACCTTCGGTCCCGGCCGCTCCTCGCGACGATCGGCTCGTACGTTCGCCTCACCAAGCCGCGTGTAATCGAGTTGTTGCTCGTCACCGCGGTGCCGCCGATGTTTCTGGCGCAGCGTGGAGTACCGCCCCTCGGCTTGATCGCGGCGGTGGTCACCGGCGGCGCACTCGCCGCCGGCGGCGCGAACACCATCAACTGCTGGATCGAACGTGATCGCGATCAGCTGATGAAGCGCACGCACGGGCGCCCGCTGCCACGAGGCGAGATCGTGCCCGCCCGCGCGCTCGCGTTCGGCATCATCTTGAACGTCGTCGCGTTCGCCCTGCTCGCGAGCGCGGCGAATCTGCTTGCCGCCACACTCACTCTCTCGGCCACGTTGTTCTACGTCTTCGTGTACACGCTGTGGCTGAAACCCCGTACGGTGCACAACATCGTGATCGGCGGCGCAGCCGGAGCGGTTCCCGCCCTCGTCGGATGGGCCGCCGTGCGCAACGGTCTGGCGACTCCTGCGTGGTTGCTCTTCGCGATCGTGTTTTTCTGGACTCCGGCCCATTTCTGGGCCCTCGCCATGAAGTACCGCGACGACTATGCGGCCGCGGGCGTACCGATGTTGCCCGTCGTGCACGGCGTCGAGCTCACCACGCGGCGGATCGCGGCCTACGCGACGATCACAGTCTCGCTGACGTTCGCGATGACGCTCACCAACGACGTCGGTCGCGTATACGCGGCCGCGGTCTTCGTGCTGGGCGCGTTGTTCGTTACCCGCTCGTTCGCGCTGGTGCGCGAGCCTTCGCCGCAGCGGGCGATCCGATTCTTCGCGTGGTCGAATGTCTATCTGATGCTGGTGTTCGTCGCCGTTGCCGTCGACGCCCTCGTTCGCTGACGGCCCGAGCTCCCGCCGACTCTCGCGGGGTGCGATCGTCGCGCTCGTCGTGGTCTCGCTCGCGATTCCCGCCGGCGGCCTCGCGCTGATCCTGCGCGCGCATCGAACGCCTACCGCCGATACCCCGACCAACGGCGCAGCCGTGGCCCCCGAGAAGGCGAAGACCGGCAGCCTCGCGCCCGACTTCACCCTGCCGGGCATCGACGGCAAGCCGGTGACGTTGTCCGAACTGCGCGGGCGGGTCGTCGTTCTGACGTTCTTCGCTTCGTGGTGTCATCCCTGTGAGGAGGACATGCCGATCCTCGAGCGGGCGCTTCGCGACACCGGCGACCGCATCGACGTCGTCGGCGTCAACTACCAAGACCTTCCGGACGACTCCCGCGACTTCGTGCGTCGTCTCGGCGTCACGTTTCCGGTACTCATAGAGGATTCGACCGACAATCCCGTCGCGGTCCGCTACGACGTTCACGCAATGCCCGACACGCTCTTCATCGACGCGAACGGCGTGGTGCGCGATCGTCTGTTCGGCCAAACCAGCCGTCACGACCTCGAATCCGCCTTGAACGCGCTCCTCCGGGGCTGAGCACCCCGCCGCGCTACTCCTCCCAGCGGAAGTACCGGGCGGCGAGGAGCGGTGCGCCGACGGCCCAGGCAATGAGAACTGCAAGCTCCCCCGAAGGAAACGCCTGAGACGACAGCACGGAGCGGACCGTCTCCGAGAGCGCGGCGGCGGGCAGCGCCTTGGCGACGGTCTGCATCGGCGTCGGGAGCTTCGCCAGCGGATACGCCATTCCGCCGAGGAAGAGCAGGACGAGGAACAGTCCGTTGGCGGCCGCAAGGTTCGCCTCCGCCCGCAGCGTGCCCGCCATCAGCATGCCGATCCCCGCGAACGCGACGGTGCCTACGAGCAGCAAGCCGAACGCGGGGACGATCCCTGCCGGCACGTGCCAGCCGATCGCGACGCCGACCACGACGACGAGCAGGATCTGCAGAATCTCGAGCACCAGCACGGTCGCGGTCTTGGCGACGAGCAGGCCGCCGCGCGACAGCGGTGTCGTGCCCAGGCGCTTCAGCACGCCGTAGCGCCGCTCGAAACCGGTTGCGATCCCGAGCGACACCATCGCGGCCGCCATCACCGCGAGTGACAGCACGCCGGGTACCAGGAAGTCGACGGGATGCGCGAAATCGGTCGAGACCGCGTCGACCTTGGCGAAGAAGACAAGGATCCCGAGCGGGA
>JAUZEM010000603.1 GCA_030839005.1 Actinomycetota bacterium
TGATCGAGCAACTTCCGTACTCGCGTGCCGAGGTCGTGTACGCGGCGCGGGCCGAGATGGCCCGCACGGTCGACGACGTGCTCTCGCGCCGAACACGCGCGCGACTGTTGGCGCGCGACGCCTCGGCCGCGGCCGCCGATGACGTCGCCACGCTGATGGCGGGCGAGCTCGGATGGTCCGACGACGAACGCGAACGTCAGATCGCGCGATACCGGGCGCTGGTGGCGGAGGAACGGCTCGCGGGCGGGCTTCCGGAGACGGCGCTCGACGCACTGTCGCACCCACCGTCGTGAGTCCGTAGTCTCCCCGCGTGCAGACGAACCGGGGGGCTCCTACGCCTCCCATCGCCTTCGGCGGCGGCGACATCCGCGATCACCTGCAGACCCGACGCGTCGAAGTCGACGACGCGACACGCAAGCGCCTCCGAGCGACGGGGGCCGAGGTGATCGACGAGGGCACCGCGGTCGCGGCGGCGAGTCGCGACTGGTGGCCGCTCGCGATGATCTGGGCGCTCGACGCGCAGGTCGCGGTGCAGGCATCGGTCGTCGTACAGCCGCACGACACCGCGCAGGTCCAAGCCGTGCTGCGGCTCTGCAACGAGGCCCGGATTCCCGTCACCGCGGCGGCCGGCCGCAGCGGCGTGTGCGGCGCGAGCGTTCCCGTCTTCGGCGGCGTGCTCCTCGACGTCACCGCGCTCAGCGGTATCGTCGCGGTCGACCCGACCTCGCTGCTCGTCGACGTGCGCGCGGGCACGTTCGGCGACGTCTTCGAGGACGAATTGAGAGAGCGCCACGGCGTCACGTGCGGGCACTGGCCCCAGTCGATGGCGCTCTCGACGGTGGGTGGTTGGGTCGCGTGCCGCGGCGCGGGTCAGATGTCCACCCGATACGGGAAGATCGAGGACATTGTCGAGGGTCTCGACGTGGTGCTCGCCGACGGAACGTTGGTCAGCACCGGCGGCGCGCCCCGCGCCGCGGTCGGCCCGGACCTCACCCAGGTGTTCCTCGGCTCCGAAGGCACGCTCGGCGTCGTCGTCGGCGCGCGGCTACGCGCCCATCACCTCCCGACCTCGGAGGTGCGCGGCGCATACGCGTTCGCCGCGTTCGCCTCCGGGCTCGACGCGATGCGCCGCATCGTGCAGCGGGGTGCGACGCCGGCGGTCCTGCGGCTCTACGACGCGGTCGAGGCCGACCGGACCTACCACACTGGTGACGCGCATCTGTTGCTGATGCTCGACGAAGGCGACGCGCACCTTACCGAGGCGACGCGTCGGATCGTCGACGAGGAATGCGCGTCGGCGCGGGCCGCCGCCGCCGACGTCGCGTTCGTCGAGCAATGGCTCGGCCACCGCAACGACGTCTCCGCGCTCGAGGCATTGATCTCGCGCGGCCTCGTCGTCGACACGATGGAGATCGCCGGATCGTGGCGTGCGCTGCCGGAGATCTACGCCCGCACCGTCGACGCGATCAGTTCGGTCGAGCACACGATGGCGGCATCCGCTCATCAGAGCCATTCCTATCTCGACGGCGGATGTCTGTACTTCACGTTCGCGGGCCGTCCGCCCGAGGAGGCGCGCGAGGCCTACTACCGCGACGTCTGGGACGCGGGTCAGCGCGCGGTTCTCGCCGCGGGGGGTGCGCTCTCGCACCATCACGGCGTCGGGCTGAACCGGGCCCGCTTCGTTTCCGAAGCGCTGGGGGAAGGCTTCGGCGTGCTGCAATCCGTGAAGGACGCCCTCGATCCGAGCGGCATCCTGAACCCCGGCAAGCTCGGCCTGCGCAACCCGTTCGGCGAGCTCGTCTGGCCATGAGCAGCGGGCGCGTGCTCGTCGTCGACGTCGGGACGAGCAGCGTCCGCGTCGGCGTGTTCGACGCCATAGGTGCTGCCCTGCACAACGTCGAGCGCGAGCTGTTGCCCGACTCTCCTTCCGACGGGATCGTCCAGTTCGACGCCCGCGCGATGGCCGAAACGTGTCTCGAGCTGGCCGTCACGGAGATCGCGCACGCGGGCCCGGTCGACGCGGTCGGCATCTCGAACCAACGCGGTTCAACGGTCGTGTGGGATCGCGCGACCGGCGAGCCCGTCGGACCGGGTATCGGCTGGCAAGACCTCCGGACCATCGGCGCGTGCCTGACCCTGCGCGCGCAGGGCGTGCGTACCGGTCCGAATCAGTCCGCGACCAAGCTGCAGTGGCTCCTCGAACAGCTCGACGATCGCGGGCGGACGCGTGATCTGTGCTTCGGGACCGTCGACACTTGGGTCGCCTGGACGCTCTCGCGGGGCGCGGCACACGTCACCGACGCGACGAACGCGGCGATCACGGGCCTCCAGATCGCGCGCAACCCTGCCGAGTGGGACGCGAAGACGCTGTCGGTGCTCGGAATCCCACCTGCAATGCTTCCCACAATCGTCGACTCGAGCGGCGGGCTCGGTGAAGCGACTGCGCTGCCCGGCGCGCCGCTGATCGCCGCGCTCCTCGGTGACCAGCAGGCGTCGCTCATCGGCCAGGGCTGCGTGCACCCGGGGGATGCCAAGATCACGTTCGGCACCGGCGGGATGCTCGACCTCGTGCTCGGCGAGGAGCCGCCGGTCTTCGATCAGCGCGGTCCGGCCGGTACGTTCCCGATCGTGGCGTGGCGCCACGAGGGGCGCATCACATGGGGTATCGAGGCCGTAATGCTCGCGGCGGGCACGAACGTGCAGTGGCTGCGCGACGACCTCGGCTTGATCTCGAACTCGGGCGAGTCGCACGATCTCGCGTCGAGCTGCGACGACACCGGCGGCGTCGTATACGTACCCGCGCTCCTCGGGCTCGGCACGCCGGCGTGGGACTACGGCGCGCGCGGCGCGTTCTTCGGCTTGACGCGTGGCACCGGACGCGCCGAGATCGTGCGCGCGGTGCTCGAAGGCATTGCGCAGCGCGGTGCCGATCTCGTCGACGCGGCCGAGGTCGACAGCGGCATCGCGATCCCCGCGCTTCGGGTCGACGGCGGCATGACCGACAACGAGACGTTCGTACAGGCGCTCGCCGACGCCGCGCAAAGACCGGTCGAGATCTCGCCGATGCGAGAAGCAACCTCTCGCGGCGCGGCACTCATGGCCGGTCTCGCCGTTGGGCATCACAGTTCGGTCGACGACCTCGCGCAGACGTGGAAGCCCCGCGTCCGCGTCGAACCGGCGCGAGTGCTCGATCGGGATCGCTGGCGGGAAGCGATCGCCCGGACCCGGAACTGGATCCCGGAGCTGTCAGGAATCGACTTTTAGGGGTTTGGCGCGCTCGTCGGCGAGCCGGCGCGACGAGAGCAGGCCGACCGCCGCCGCACCGCCGCCGACCAGCGACACAAGCCGCGCCTGCGGCGTGAGGCCCGGCGTCGCGAGACTGACGACCCCGTCGACGGCATCGGCCACCGCTCCCATCCCGACCCACTCCGCATCCATTGTGCGTTCCTTGATCGTGGTGATGGCACCTAAGCCGAGAACCAGATCGCGCACGCCTACGAAACGCAGGAGCGCCCGCGCCGCCGGCGCGCGACCGGCGCGGCCGAACAAGGTCCATCCGACCGCACCGGGGAGGACGAGCATCACGAGACCGCTGACGGCGCGCCCCCGCGCGATGGCGAGCGCGACCCGGCGGTGGTCGAAGTCCATGGTCAGCTCCGCACGGCGGTGATCTCGTCGCCGATCCGGAGCGTGCCGCCGTGCACGACCTCCGCCCGCAGGCCGCCACGATTCTCGAGCGCGGCGCGCACTCCGGGCCGCGTGAGCTTTTCGAGATAGGCGCACGGTGGGCACGTCTTGATTCCCCGGAAAACCACGTCGCCGACCCGGAAGGTCTGACCGGTGAGGTGGTGCAACGGCACGCCTTCGGTGACGAGGTTGCGGCGCGTCTCGTGCTCGGCAAGCTCGACGCCCGCTTCGTCGCTGACGGCGGCGATCACCTCGCGTTCCACGAACGTCACCTGGCGCTGTGGCCCCTCCCGGTCCGAGTACTTGCCGACCTCGGTGGCGTAGCGATCACCCTCGAGCCCGACACCCTCGATGGCACACACCTCCGTGCTCGGCGCCAGCGGCGCGCCGGCCTCGGCCGTGGTGTAGATGCCGACGAGACGTCCCGTGAACATCCGCGAACCCTAGTCGTGCCGGTCCAGCGACCATCGCGAGCGGCCACCAGTCGCGCCCGTGCGCACCAGGCGCCGCTCGACGTACCCGCGATCGCCGCCGAGCGGGATGTACACCGTCGACTCCACTTCACCTCCGACTGCGCCGGGATCCGGCGCCGCGTCGTCGTAGAACCAGCCGGGCCCGTCGATCCCGTGTCGAGCGCGCCCGACGAGCACGTCACCGTGCACCGTCCCCGCGGGCGGACCGTCGTCGCCGACCTCCCATTCGATGTCGAGACCGACCGCGACCCGTTCGCCGATCTCGCCGCCGGCGCGCAACGCGTCCTCGGGTGCGTCGAGCCGCACCCCGAACGACTCGAGTCCGAACGTCCAATGTTCGCGCGGCGCCTCGCACCACAGTTCGGCCCACAGCCCCTCGGCGCGGATCTCGAGACCCTGGCGCGGGAGCAACACCTCGTGGTCACGCACGACGACCACCCCCTCGACATCCGGCACGCCGACGAGGTAGGTCCAGTACCACGCGATCTGCTCGGCCTCGCGCAGCTCGAGCCGGACGAAGCCGGCGAAGCCGTCGGCGGCGGCGAAGTCGAGCAGCCAGCGGCTCACGGCCGCGACGGCGGTAGCAGCGGGAGGTAATACGTCTCGAGGGTCTCGACCGGGGCATCGGGCGGCGGTGCGATCGCGCCGTCGACGAGCTCGAGGAAGGGGTAGAGGTCAGTGCTGTCGCGCGGCACGGTCCAGTCGACGTCGACCCCCGCGAGCTCGGCGAACGGACGGAGGAAGGTGAAGTACACGTAGGCGCCGGCGTCGATCTTGGCCCGGCGTTCCATGGCTGCGATCTTGCGGTACAGCTGCTTTTGAGCCGACTTCGCCGCGCTTCCGAGCGCGTCACGCTGCGCGCGGTCGATCGGGACGAGCGACCCCGAGGACACGTCGAAAAAGGCGAACGCGTCGACGCAGGGCCAATAGTCCTCGGGTTGCGTCAACGACGTACCGAAATCCGTCACGCGCAACCGCGCGTCGCGCAACACGAACGCGCCGAGCAACTCGTGGTGCGGCATCTCCGCCGAGACCTCGGCGCTCCACGGGAAGTGCGACACGCCGAGACGGTTGTACGCGCGCAGGAGGAGCGTCCGACCGTCGCGGAGCGGGTACGGGCCCGTGTCCTGATAGCCGGAGCGGGTATCGAACCAGAGCAGGAACAGGTACGAGGTGAGCAACGCGTTGAGGCGACTGATCGTGCCGCGGTGCTCGGGATCGGCTACCGGCTCGCACGCGGCCGCGATCTCGTCGACGCGCGCGCGGTACGGCGTCGCCGCACCGTGCGCGTCCGATGCTTGATGCGTGCCGTCGTCGAAGCGGTACGCGCCCGCGGCCCGAGCCCAGAACCCGAGGATCGTTCCGAGTCGGCGCTCGTCGTCGGCGGCGTCGACGAGCCCTGCGGCCATGAGAACCTTGCGCCCGACCAAGGGAAAGTTGGGCACAGCCCACATGTGCACCGGGTCGATCTGGGTCGCGAGTCGATGGCCGGCGCGCCCGAGCTCGTCCGCAGGCGCGGCGCGAGTGATCTCGTCGATGATCTCCGGATAGCGCCGGTAGCACTCGACGCACGCGATCAGGATGTACGCGCTCACCGGTATCAGCGCCGACTCGAGTGCCGTGCGCTCGGTCGTCAACGCGTACGAGACCTGGCTGTGGTAACGGATCCAGCGTTCGATCTCGTCTCGAGAGGCACGCGTCACGAGAGATTCCGCACGACGCCGGGCTCGGCCGAGCAATCGACCTCCACGTCGTCACCGTCGGCCGGTTCGCTCGCCAGGGTGGCGGCCATGACGCACGGCACCTGATACTCCCGGCTGACGATGCCGATGTGCGAGCGCGGCGTGCCCGACAGACACACCACCGCGACGAGCTCGTCGAAGATCGGCGCGAGGAACGTGGCGCCGGCGTCGGCGACACAGGCCACGACGCCGGCGGCCGTCGTATCCATGAGCTCGAGGACGTCGTCCGGCGTCGTCAATCGTCGCCAGGACCCGTGTACCGGCCCGGCCTCGAACACGCGGGTTCCGCTCCCGATGTCGGTCACGGTGATCGAATGTAGCCGGGCGGCCACCGTTACCATCTCGACGTGACCGCGCCCGACGACGCGACGTTCCGGCTGCTGCACGAGGTTCGCCTGCGCGGCGTGGTCGAGCTCCACGAGACCGAGATCGTCACTCTTCTCATCGACGACGGCTTCGTCGCTCGCAGCGCGCGCGGCATTCGCATCACCGCCGCGGGTCGGGTGACGCACGCGTCGTGGGCCCTGCTGCCCGCGGGCGGAGAGGACGAGCGCGTCGCGCGCCGGGCGTATGAGCGTTTCCTTCCCCTGAACCGTGAGCTGCTGCGCGTCTGCAGCGACTGGCAGGTGCGGCCGGGCGGCATTCCCAACGACCACCGCGACCCGCGCTACGACTGGTCGGTGCTCGATCGGCTGCACGCGCTCGACGAGCGGATCGGACCCGTCGCATCACGCCTCGGCCGCGCGATCGATCGCTTCGCGGCGTACCGCACCCGACTCCGGGAGGCGTTGGCCCGCGTCGACGCCGGCGAGACCGAATGGCTCACCTCGCCCCGGCTCGACTCGTACCACACCGTCTGGATGCAGCTGCACGAGGATCTCCTGCTCGCACTCGGCGCCGACCGCGCGACAGAAGACGACAGCGCAGCGACCGGAGGGG